>CACXCY010000059.1 GCA_902766265.1 uncultured Bacteroidota bacterium | reverse complement strand
TGGTCTCAAAGTGCTCACGGTTGTCACGGTATTCAAATATATACCACTGGTTGGGGTCGGAACTGCGGATGCAGTATGCGTTGTTTACGTTGGCTTGGTCTGCCACCGAGTGGAGTGTATATGTGCCGGGAGCAGTAATCTCGGGAATGCTGTCAATCCAGTTGCCGTAGCGGTACTTCATCCAGATGCCCATGTGTTGAGGCGGAGTGGAGTTGTTGCACATCAAGTCCCAAGGTCCAACACTACTGATGTCGGTACCGACGTAGTAGCGGTACAGGTCGGGGGCTCCCAATGTGTGGAATGTTTCGTGACAGAAGACACTGCTGCTGAAATAGTGGTCTCCAGAGCCCTCAAGTTGGAGATTGAATGTGTATACACGTTTGCCATTGATTCTGACCGTGCGGTCGTATAAGCTCCATTTGTGGGGCCAAAGGAGTCCGCTCCAGCCGGTATAGGTGCCTTTGACAATAAATATAACATTGTCAACCAACCCATCGTTGTTATAATCCAGATTGATGTTTCTATTGACAGGATAGTTCGCATTGATGTAGTTGACGGCATTCTCAAACAGAGTGAACTCACGGGCGGTTCTGGCAGAATCGGTGGCGTATCCATTTGTGTTTGTTGCAGAATAGGGCTCGTAGTATGAACGTGGATGACTGTCTTGATAGGACCTGATTGCGTTACCATTGGGTGTGGGCGCATAGTGTGAGACAATATGCAACTTGTTGTACGATGCCTCTTTGAAATATTGATACATCGAAATGCTGTTTGCTGACGAATCATTGCACATGGCTTCGATGCTGCTCATCGGTGTGGTTATCTCCGATTCATCTGAGAAACGTACAAAGATGACAAGGTTGTTGATGGTGCCGTGATTGCGCCCGCTGGTTTTGGGCTCCTCAATCTTGTAACGTTCAGGAATATCCCAAGCTTTTTGTTTGATACTCCATGCGCGACGAGAGATGGCAAGGCTAGGTGAGATTCCTAATGTGGCGGGATTGACAGTACCTGCTACATAGTTGCTGGCTACAAGCTCACCGTTCTGCATAACGCCGTAGACGTAGTAGCCGGTTTGTTCGTTGAGTACGATAGTGTAGCCGAGTGCATCATGCATACGATGATAGTACTCATCGCCAGTTACATAGCAGTTCAGTGTGTCACCGTTGGGTTGAAGGCGCTTTACTGGCATGTTCTTGACGAATGCGGCTTGCGACATCACGGTCACAGCCGTCAGACAGAGAAGAAGTAAAAACTTTTTCATAAGATTAATGTTTTATAATTATTATTTGTTTTATTCATTATTATATTGCCGTCGACTTGACTGAATATCGATTTATGTAGGAATGCAGCTTGTAATAGTCCTCGCATGGTGAGGTAAACCATGAAAGCTGCCCACAATATGTTGTTGGCAAGGGTGGGGGATTGTGAGGTGTCCCATATAGTTTTGACTCCGAAATATACGGCAAAAAATGTTACTGATGCGACAAACATAGTGTTGCGCATAGTTCGACTGGCAGTGGCCCCGACAAAGATACCGTCGAACAAGAATGCTGAAAAACCGCATACAGGTACTATGAGTATCCAGAATATATATTGTTGAGCACCGAAGATAATTTCGGTATCGTCACAGAACAAGCGAAGGAATGCATTGCCCCATACAGCATATAGTATTGTAAATCCTATGGTCAACCCTAGTCCCCACAATAACAGATAACGGATAGATAGGTGGAGGTTACTGCTGTCTCGGGCGCCTATATAACGTCCTACTAAGGATTCTCCTGCATATGCAAAGCCATCCATAATATAACTGAAGAGGGTGAAAAATTGTAGCATAAGGGCATCGATGGCTAGGACTTCGTCGCTGATGCGTCCTGATGCAGCGGTAATAAATGTGAATACTGCAGCTAGGCATACGGTACGGAGGAAGATGTCGCCGTTGACTTTGAAGAAACGCTTCATTTCGCTCCAGAGTAAGCTGCTACGTATGTCAAGGTGACGTCGAATAATGTGTCCGTAGTAGCGGTTGGCGAAGATTACTCCCACAAATAGACCGCTGTATTGCGCAATGACAGTACCCAAAGCTACACCCGCGATGTCCCAGTGAAACACCAATACAAATATAATACTACATACAATATTGATTATATTGATGAAGATGGCAATCCACATAGGTAGCTTACTATTCTGCATGCCGATGAACCATCCTTTGACTGCATAGAGTCCCAATGTGGCTGGCGCCGCCCAAATACGGATAAAGAAATATATAAGTGCCAAACGTATTACCTCATTGCTGCCATGGAATACAATTTGAGACAGTTTTGCAATGGGCCATTGCAAGATAATCAGTAATGTAGCTATACACAATGCCAGTGTGAAAGCGCGAACAAATATTTTTACTGCTTCATCAAAACGTCTGGCCCCATAGGCCTGTGCTGTAAAGCCGCTGGTTCCCATACGGAGGAATCCAAAGTTCCAGTAGATAAGATTGAATATGCTTGTCCCAATCGTGATGGCTCCAATGTGAGCGGCGCTCAGATGCCCGACAATAGCCATATCGACCATTCCCAGCAAGGGAACGGTGATATTTGTGATAATGTTGGGCAGAGCCAGATTGAGGATTCGCCTATTCATTGAATTGTTCGCTATTGTCTGATAGTTTGCACTCGGCTACATTGAGCACCTCTCGTGTGGCGGCATTGGAGACAAATGCGACAATGTGGCAATGTTCCTTGTTCCACTCAGGTTTTATAGTGTATTTGAGTTCTGCTTTGCGTCGGGAACCCTCATGACCGTCAGCATACACGGGTATCCCCCAAATGTCGGTAACCACATCACGTAAGATATGATTATGTACATAATCTTGATTCCGGCTGCCATTGGGCATCGTCTGAGGGGCGATGATGCTGTCTTCCATAACGAAGATGGTCAGCGTTAACGAGTCGGTTACTTTTTGTATGAATTCGATATTGACATCAATCGTAGTGGTATTGGCTGTTAGTGTGCTGGTGACCTCCATATTAATGCTGAGTGCAGAGGTTAGTGCGTTGGCTATTTTGTCGGACAATACCGTTGTGGGCATAAAAAGGTCGAAAGTATTGTCGTTGTGCATGCGGTTAATGATTGCACTTGGATAGGATCCTGCATTACGTACGCCGAAATAGCTGCTCCAGTTGTCGCCTTTTTCTGTGCGCAGGTCTATTTCACCCAATGGGCGCCCAAAACTGCTATAGTCATGGATGGCTACTACTACCAATCGGTTGCCAAATTGTCTTTGTGCCGAATGAATGCTGTCATCCGCAGTTGGGCAGTTGGGGCATTTGGGCCCAGTGTATTTTTCGAGGAAGACGCGTTTGCCTGCATTTGTAGTGATACTGGTCCCCTCCGACCACGTTATGGCGCTGCCTGCGTACTCTTCGTACAGACCATTCTCATTGGCTTCGATTTTGTCACATCCCCACGCGAGGACGATGCTCGCTAAAGCGCAAATAAATATGTTACCTTTTATCATTGGTTGTCTTTGTTAGAAACTTGTAGTCAAGCTGAATGTTAGACCATTGCTGGCAGGCACTTGGCGGCATACACCTCCAATGCATACAATACCCTCACGCTGCTTGCCATATCCTATTTGCAGACGTGATGCTTTCCGAGTGTATCCGATGCTGACGTTTGGATAGTTGCCAATGCCGTCGTGATAGCAATATTGGTCGCTTAAAGAAATAAAGAACGCACTGGTGAAGTTGTATTCAACTAGCCCCATCACCCAGTCGCCACAACGTTTGTCATCAACGAGGACATCGTATTTGGAGTCACTCCCCATCCATTCCGCTTCCATTCGGAGTACGTTTTTCTTGTTGATCTTATATGTATAGTCGCAAACAATTATATTGTTGTGGTGAAGGTGACCTGCGTGTCCTTCTACAATAGGGTTGAATACAACATAACCGTATGTGGCTGTAATTTTTGATTTGCCAGAGAGTTTTCTTGCTATTTCAACGCTTACATCACCATAGTATAGGTCTCCAGGACCGAAATACGGCGATGTGTAGCCGTCAGTGCCCATTCCTCCTATAGTGGAAGTATCAAGACTAGTGATAACAGCGGTGTTGATGTGTATATCGGTGCCATATTTCCCACCTAAAAGTGTTTCCTTTTTCAGTTTGAACATTAAATCTCCTTGCAACCCCATTTCTCCTGTGGTTTGGGTGGCGTATGGGTACATGCTTAAGAAAGCGTATGTGTGCTGTTTGGTAATGGATGGCACATAGTTTATGTAGAGCATTTGTCCGGTTTTGTCGTTTGGGTTACGTTCAGAACGGAATCCCATATTGTCCACTCTCTTCGCTTGTAAGTTGGCGCTGAATCCTTTTTGGGAATAAGATGCTGAGACAAATAGTGCGTCTCCATTTTTGTAGATGTAGTGATTTTGTTCATTAGGGTCTTGGCTTTTGTAGGCGTATTCAGCTTGCAGTCCCCAACCACCGTGGCTGAGTTCCATGCGTACTGAACCAGCCCCTACATTAGCGGGTAATGCCAATTTATAGAGGGCGTATTCGTTCTGCCGCGATATAATGGTGACATCGTTATCTTCGTATTTGCTTACAAATCCTCCACCAAGAGTGATTCTGGTTTTGCTTTCTGTCCACGATTTTATGATATTGTTAAGGGCTACTTCGGCATCTAACCCTCGCACGAATCCTTTGCCATATTCCCAATAGAATCGTTGTTTGCCGATGATACCTTTCAGTGTAACGCCATCCCAAGGTCGGTAATTAACACTGAAACCGAACAATGAGTTGTCTATACCGAGAAAGCGGTCTTCGTAGGAACGCAGTATGAGTCCATTGCCGAATTGTTCATAATAATTACCTGCTGTTACTGATAATTTATCGTTTTGGTATGAAGCAAAGTAGTTAGCAATTCCTTGCCCTTCGTATCTTGGGTCAAAACCTAACATCGGTTTTTGGTAGGCCTCAAAACGCAGTCCTGCACTAAAAGGACCGTTGGTGTAGAGAATATCGGCACGGGCATTCATGAGTAGTTTTGCTGGCACATCGCTTGATCCAATGACTGAATCAGCGCGTGAAATCTGTCCATCCAATTGGATGTTGCCACTAACTTGGCCTCCGCTGAGCACATTCTGTGCATGGGAATTTACTGCAAGGAATGTGAGCAATACTAATAACGGTATATGTTTGACTATTCTCATTGAGGTGTGTTCTTGGGGTTATTCTGCCATGCTATTGGTTGACTGCTTCGCCAGCAGCTACTTTCTTGACAATTTCAAACAACTCTTCTTCACTGCCTTCCACAAATGAGGTATGTTCCCATACTATCTCGCCTTTGCCATTGATGACAAATGTGTGGGGAACATTTACCACATTCATGGCACGCTTGAAGTCTTGGTTTTGGTCTAGGTAAATCTCGTAGTCCCAGCTGTTGCCGTCTACATGAGGTTTTACTCTCGAAGCAGAGCGGGAGTCGTCGATAGAGACTGCTACCAGTTTAACTCCGGTTTCTTCCTGCCATTCTTCGTAGACTTCTTTGATGGTGTTTAACTCACGGTTGCAAGGTTTGCACCATGTGGCCCAGAAACTGATAATAATGGGTTTGCCCTCGTTTTGGATTACCGAGGTATGTACGGTACGTCCGTCAAGGGTTTTGACAGAAACATTGTCTGGGAGTGTTTTGGTATTTTGAGCCATAACTCCAAAAGATAAGACCAGCGAGGCGAGTGTCAAAAGAATTCTTTTCATGGAATATGTTTTTTTACTAATTTAGTGCGTTTAAAGATGTTTTTCTTACAAAAGTTGAATCATTGCTTGTAGTCCGTTTTTATATTTTGATGGAGGCAGTATAGATAATTGTTCCAGTGCGAGTGCGGATTCTATGTCTATATGTTCTTGCACTTCATGGAGGGCTTCAGAATCTGCCACCTCGGCTACGATTTGCGTGGCTGCTATTTCGTCGATTGTGTTTTGTTGCAGTATCTCCATAATAGCGTTGCGACGAGATTCTGATGTTTGTCGCAGGAAGCAAAGAAGTGGCAATGTGATTTTCTTTTCCTGGATATCGTTGCCATAGGGCTTACCGGTGTTAGCCATAGGCATATAATCCAGCATATCGTCGTGCATTTGAAACGCACGGCCATAATGCATCCCAAATTCTTTTAGTTGTTTAGTATAGTCAGTGTTGTTTTTGCTTATGCTGCCTATTTCGCAGCATGCAGCCATAAGTGATGCAGTCTTTTTGTCGATGGTGACAATGTAGTTAGCTTCGTCTAGGTTTGTGATTCGGCATGTCTGTTGCTGGAGTAACTCTCCTTCACTCATCTCTATTGCAGTTCGGTTTATTACGGCCATTTCAGCAGTGTTTGCATATGCACATAGTAGCGACATGACTTTGGCCAGGTACAGATCACCGCACAATACCGCCACTTTGTTGCCTAAATAGCTGTTTATCGTGGGCATGCCTCTGCGTAAGTTTGAATTATCTACGACATCATCATGGATAAGACTACTGTTGTGTAGCAGTTCAAGAGCCACAGCCATATGGACGATGTGGTCGTCCACTGTACCATTGCTGGCTCCGGCAGAGAGCATGGTCAACAATGGTCGTATTAGTTTGCCCTTGTGGCGTGTTATGTACTTACCTACATTGTTGGCTAATTCTACAGAACTATGCATTTGTTCTGCGTATTCCTGTTCGAATGCCGCCAGTTCTTGGGTTACTATTGTCGCTATATGTTCTAATTCAGACACTGCTATTTTGTTTTTGACAGGAACTCGTTGTAAAGTGCGGATAGTTTATTGTAGAGAGGTTTGGATACCTTTGTCAATGGTAACCGTAGTGTATTACCAATAATACCTTCGATTTCGAGAAGGGCTTTCACCCCGCAGGGATTCCCCTCTTCAAATAGGGCGTGCATCAGAGGTAGAAGTTGGTAGTGTATAGGGAGTGCTTTCTTTATGTCTCCTTTCATGGTGCAGGTAACCATTTGAGACATTTCTTTTGGGAGTGCATTCGCTATGACGGAGATGACCCCAGTGGCACCCAATGCTAACATGGGAAGTGTCAATGCGTCATCACCTGATAACAGTTGGAAAGAAGCTGGTTTGTTGCGCAGAATTTCCATGATTTGATTCATGTTACCGGATGCCTCTTTGATACCAATGATGTTGGGGCATTCCTCGGCCAATTGTAGCGTGGTTTCCGCTGTCATATTACAGGAGGTGCGTCCAGGAACGTTGTAGAGCATTACGGGGACGGGCGACATTTCGGAGATGTTCTTAAAGTGCTGTATCAACCCACGTTGTTGTGGCTTGTTATAGTAAGGGGTCACAGACAGGATGCCGCTGATGCCGTCAAAATTGGTGTGTTGAATAGTATCGGTAACAGAGAGCGTGTTGTTGCCTCCCATGCCAAGCATGATGGGTACGCGTCCGTTTACAAACTCTACGATGTAATCTTGTAGTGCCGAACGCTCTTTTTCTGTCATGGTAGCAGCTTCGCTGGTGGTGCCAAGTGCCACAATGAAATTGACTCCGTTTTGTATAACATGGTCAATCATGGTTTCCAGCTTACTGAAATCTATCGTTTCTTGTTTGCGGAAAGGGGTAATTAATGCTACACCAGTGCCTGTGAAAATATTTTTCTTGTTCATGCTGTGAGGTGTTGTGATTATTTCTTAATAATGGACAGATATTTCTCCACGTTGTCGAGGTATGTCTGGATGTTCAATGGGTTGTTGTCGCGAAATATGACATCGAAAACGCTTTCTATCATCGCTGTGTCCTTAACTTGTTTGTCAAGGTATGTGACTTTAAGGTTTGCCAATGTTTTAGCTGCTGTGTATTGGGCAAGGAAATTTGGCTGGGTGGTGATGTCGATGATCAGGTCGTATTGATGTTTAATAAATTCGTCGAGGATGCCGTCTTTGGGGATTTTGAAGAAGTCGAGGTCATTCTTGACGTGGCATATTGTGATGCTTTTGGCGGAAATTATATAGTTTAGTTCTGTTTTTGCAGGAAGGATGCCTATGAGTCGCACACATTTTCCTTGCGCTTCCCATCGTTTTGTGTAGCTCATGATTAAATTCCAATCTTTTTCAGCGCCTAATGAAATAATGAGTCCGATCTCGCCTATGTCGGAGATATTCTCAATGCGCTTGATGCGCAAAGGTTCGGTCAGGATTCGCAGGACTCTTTGTTGTTGGTATTTTCTGAGCTTGTCAAACATGAGGTGTTGATTTATAGTGCGTGATTAGAAGTCTATGGATAGTTGTTTTTCCAGTCGGTAACTTTTTCTGTGTAGTGGTGTGATTCCGTATTGCTCTATGGCGTCGTAATGTTGCTGGGTAGGATAACCCATGTTGTGGTCCCAGTAGTAGTGTGGAAAACGTTGATGTTGTTCTATCATGAAGTCGTCACGGTAAGTTTTTGCCAGTATGGATGCAGCTGCGATGGATTGGTATTTTCCGTCACCTTTCACAATGCAGACATAGGGCGTGTCGCTTTCGTTGATGAAACGGTTGCCATCAATGAGTAGCATTTCGGGAGGTGTGGTGAGTTGTGAAATGGCTAGGTTCATCGCGTGAAACGAGGCACGGAGTATGTTGGTGTTGTCTATTTCGTCATTGCTGACTGAAGCCACAGCCCATGCCAATGCGTCGTGTTCTATTTGGGTGCGTAGTGCGTAGCGCTGTTTTTTGCTTAACTGTTTCGAATCGTTGAGTAGCTTGTTGTGATAACCATTAGGTAGGATGACAGCGGCCGCATAAACGGGACCTGCCAAACATCCTCTTCCAGCTTCATCGCATCCTGCTTCTATTCTATTTTGGGTATATCTTTCTTTGAGCATAGGTCAGATGATTGCAAATAGAATGAATATGATGAGTAGTGTTTCCAATATCCACAGTCGTTTGCGGGCAGTAAGGAGGCAATTGGATGCCAAGAAGGCAAAAGGGATGGCTCCGATGGCTGCGTCGAAGGGCATTATGCGCGTGTACCAAAGGGACGCTGCCAGTACTAAAAGCAGGATGAGAATGATTTCTGCATTGCGACGGAATACGACAGAGTGTTCTCTGATACGAGAAAATGTCATCAATCCACTTAGCACTAGGAAGGTAATGAACATCACATTGTCAAAAGCGGTCAATCCGGTGCTTTGTTCAATTAGAAAACTGGGATTGAGAATGTCGTTGAAAGTGATGTATGAGATGTAGTATAGGCGGTCTGTTAGAAAATAATAGGTGGCAGCGATGATGAGGGGCGCAATATAGCCAATCAGCACCATCAGCCAGCAGCGCCAGCGGTATTGGCTGTGTACCATCAATCCTACGATGACAAACAACAGTAGCACAATGCAGGGTAGGCATAGCAATGTGGCAAGTGCACTGAAGAAAGCGGCATTGAGAATGTTGTCGTTCGATATGTTCATTTTGTCCAGTATCAGTAGCTGATTGAGGACCGTAATGACGCATGGTGCCGCCAGGATAAATGGGGTGAGTGTAAGCGGGTGCTGGTTGAAACACATGGAGACGATATAGATGAGAGCCGGCATTAGCGAATTGAACGGAACCATCTTGTTGCGGGTGAGCACCATGTTCAGATACACACCTTCCAGTACAACCAGTACGTACGCGATGATTGTGGCAACCAAAGGTAGCGGTTGCAACCATTCATAGAGTATTGTGTAGAGTGGTGCAAAACTATTGCACGGCATCATGGCTTGGGGTGCCAGAAATGAACGCCCCCATAGCAAAATACTGACGATTGCAATAACAATCACCTGAAGTATGCCGTTCTGTTTGAATAGTTTTATCATCGGTTGGGAGGGGGACTTATCTGAGGATTAGCTTGGCTGTACGCACACCGGTGCGGTCCTGTGCTTTGATGATATAGATTCCTTTATTCCAGAAGGAGGTGTTAACAGTAGCGGTTGTGGAGACCTGTAGCTGTGTGACGATGCGTCCGTCTATATTGTACACTGTCACAGGTGTGGGGCGATTGCTGCCAGTTTCTATAGTGATATGAGTTGTGGCGGGGTTGGGATATATGGCCAGAGGTACATTTAAGCGCACGGCTTCCTCTATGTCGAGTCGGTCGATAGCTGCCGCCACTGCCTTCATGGCGTCAATTTTCCCATGTCCCCAGCGTCTGCTGACGCTGTCGTTGGCAATCAGGCGCCCAGTTTGTCCGTCATTCAGGGCGGTACTGAAGATGATGTCCCTCACTTGGTCGACGCTCAATCGTGGGTTTACCTGTAACATGAGGGCTACTATGCCCGATACGGCAGGACTCGACATAGATGTGCCGCTCAATCCTGCGAATTTGTATGTGCGCCCGTTGGCGGAGATGGTGGCCGATACTGTGTAATGTGTTGTATCGTATGACGACACGGAGGATATTACGCCTACGCCGGGAGCAGATATCTCTGGCTTGTTGCGGCCGTCAAGCGTGGGACCGTAGCTCGAGAAGTATGCGATGGCGCCCTCGCGGTATACGGTGTCGTGTATCCATGTGCCGGAGGAATGGGCCGCTACGGCAATGGTTTTGTCGGCACAAGCGGGCTCGCCGATACCGTAGTTATGGTCGCCAGGTGTATATCCGGGCTCACCGCCGACAAAGTTTGATCCTACATTGCTTTCGTGTCCCTCGTCGAAGTTAACGTTCCATGCATGCACATCGCTACCAGAGGTGGCGGTGCAGAACACATGAAGTGTGTAGTTGGTCCGGGGATGTTTCCTCACTTTGAGCACAGCGTGGGGGCGATGTCCTTGCGTGCTGCGCTGTTCGGTCATGATGCTGTAGGGTATGGTGTCGTTTCCTATAATCACTTCCGATTGATAAAGGTTGATGTTGGAGTCGGTGGCGTAGTAAGGCACGGTGTGCATTACTTGGTCGCTTCCCCGCAAGGCAAAACTGACTTGGAAGGGACCGCCATCAGGTGTACCCCAGAATACCAGAATCTGTCCTGCTCCGGCCACATAGTAGTTGGCCTTGGTGCGCAGGGTGTCGTTGTCGCCGAAATGGTGCTGGATGTGAAATGCGTCGTCGCCATTGTTGCCGGCACTGGTCACAAAGACAATGCCGCTGTCGCTATAATGGTTTATGGCTTGACTCAAAAGTGAGGTTCCGTCAAGGTCGCTGAAAGAGTACATTCCCCAGCTGCTGTTGATGACCAGCCGCTTGTTTACCTCTTTAGCCACGCTGTGCATCCAACTTACTTGGTCGATCCACGATGCTTCGTTGAGGAGCCATGTGCCCAGCAGATACTGCACTTTGGGAGCCATGCCGATATACTGGTACTGGTTGGTTCCTGTTTTTTTACCGCGACCACCGATGATGCCTGCCACGTGTGAGCCGTGGGAATTATAGCCGTATATGTTTGAGGTGTCGCTACCGGCCGACAAGAGCTGTTCGTATGTGGTGTATTCAGTACCATAGTCAAAACCAGCGGGCGCCGGGCCGGATAGTTTTACTTGGTCCCACGCGCGGAAGATGCGGCGTTCTGCACTACTGTTGTAATTGGGGTGACCATAGTCGAATCCCCAATCCGTGATGCCCACCAACACCCCTTCGCCGTTTATACCTTGCGGAAGGCCGCCTAATCCTTGCTGCACGCTGTCAACATGGGTGTCGTTGCGCGATTTGTCACAATGGGGGACGGATTTGTGTGCTACGGTGTATCGCAGAATATCGGGACAGGCCTCCAAGTCTTTGAGAGCATCGATGGGTAGACGGAGTGACACGATGTCGGCCACTTGTGATGTTACCGTGATACCCCGCTGTTGCATGGCGGCTTTGTCGAAAGATGGTGTCACCTTGGCCAATGCGCGCACGGTGGTACCCTGTGCATCGGTTGTGATGGCTAACTGCGAGGTGAGTAGTTCTGGCAGAGCGGCAGATTTTGAGTTGTTGTATGCCTGCAATAATGCACGTGTTTCCAGCGAGCTTTTTTGCTGTGCCTGAATTGTTAATGCGCTAATTAGAAATATTGCAAAGACGGATTTTCTCATATTCTGACTTGATAAATTATCTTGCAAAGATACGACTTTTTTATATATTATTATTGCATTATAGTTAAAAAATGATTGTAGATTCGTTAAGGCGTACGTTTTTAGTGTTTTGTGTATTCTGCTGATTTTTATTTTCTAGGTGGTACAATAAAAGTGTTTGTTTTTTGTTTTAGAGAAAATTGGTGAATTTGATTTTCTGATGAGAAAATCGCTATATGGCTACATCCTGTGAGACTGGTACTCTTGAATGGCGAAAGTTAGCTTTCGTTGTGTCCGCTGCCATCGGCGGATGTTGGCGTTTAACCACCAATAACAATGTTTTCTACTGGATTCTGCGCCCTTGTTCGCCTTCGCTTGTCCGTTGCTTTACTAAACTGCGTTTAGCATGGCAAAGGACTGGCGCTCACGCTCTCAAGCTTGAATCCATTTTTAGAAGATGTACCAGTTTTCACAGGATGTTTTATTTGATTGTAGTGTAATGACAGACAAGTTAAGAGAAGAACTGAGAAGTAGGATTGCCATTGGCACGATGGAGGATTTGACTGTCTGTATCAGTACAATAGGACCTTATATTTCAGGGCTTTCTGTAGAAACGCCAGTTACGACTTCTTATCTTCATTATTATACCGATGCAAGGGTTAGGCGAAACTCATATCGCCAGTTTCATATACCAAAGAAATCGGGAGGGGTTCGGACGATTACCGCTCCTGATGGTGAATTGAAAGACATTTTACTGACGTTATCTTTTATTCTTGGAGAGCTTTATATTCCGACATCCGAAGCAATGGCATTTGTTCGGGGTAGATCAATTGTTGATAATGCGAGACAACATCTTGGATGTAACTATTTGTACAATATTGATTTGAAGGACTTCTTTACCACTATTACAGCAACAATGGTGGAAGGCGGTTTGCTGAAACTTGGTATTTCGCCTATGGTGGCGAGGGAAATAGCGTCTCTATGTACCTATCCGGCCATAGTGAATCACCATATACTAAATGTTGTTCCGCAAGGAGCTCCAACATCACCCGTTATATCCAATATTTGTGCTATGCCGATAGATATCCGTCTTGCAGGTTTGGCACGCAGATTTCATCTCTCATATACCCGCTATGCAGATGATATTACGTTCAGTAGTAATCATAATGTGTACCACCAAGATGGAGATTTTTTACAAGAGTTAAATCGTATCATTTCCGAATGCCATTTTTCTATTAATCCCAAGAAGACACGATTGCAGAAACGCGGCAGTAGACAGATGGTTACGGGGCTTATTGTGTCTAAAAATCCTAATGTTAGCAGGGGCTATATAAAGAGCTTGAGAGCTCAAATCCATAAAATGAAGTGTGAGAATGGGCTTAATGCACATGAAGTAAACGTGGTACGAGGAAAATTGAATTATCTTCGTATGGTGAAAGGAGCGAATGATACTACATATCTCTCCTATCTTAAGAGACTTAATTTAGCTCTGAAAGGAAAGCATTTTTTGAAATGATTCATCCTTGGTGCAAGTCTGATGCAAGTCTGATGTAACTCTAACCTAAGTCTAACTTAACTCTAACTTTGCGGCGTTGGAAATAATCGTGAAGCCTTAAACAAGGTGATGCTTTGCTTTTGTCTTGAACGTTAGTTGATTATGTTGTAAAGGGGATAGGTTTGGGGCGGGGATGCAATTGCATTTCACTTTTCACATTCTACATTCTACGAATGGGGCAGGGGTGGTACATTTTTTCTTTTCTCTCGATAAAGGTGGAATTTTGCTTGCATTAGGTTACAGGCCTCAAAAGGGCGGTTGTTCATAACTTTATAAGGTATTATATCTTAATTTGTTGATAAATTACTTATCAACATTGGGGAAATAGCGTTGGACACTACGAAAGTTTTTGCTATCTTTGCACTTTATTAATAGAAATTAAATAATACAAATAATCAATAAAATGTCACAAGATCAAATAATTAATAAGGACGACATCGTTGTCCGATTTGCAGGTGACTCCGGCGACGGCATGCAGCTTTCAGGTACGCTGTTTTCCGACGCTTCGGCCCTCACGGGTAACGATATTGCCACCTTCCCCGACTATCCCGCTGACATACGTGCGCCGCACAACACCATCGCTGGTGTGTCGGGTTACCAAGTCCACGTTGGCTCTCACATTTACAGCTCTGGCGACAAGTGTGATATTCTCGTAGCCATGAACCCTGCTTCGTTCAAGTCCAACTTGAAATGGGTCAAGAAGGGTGCTACGGTTATTGTGGATATTGATACCTTCACCGAGGAAGCTATGACAAAGGCCGGCTACGACTCCGACCCGTTTACCGACGAGCTGGAGCGTGCCTATACTATCATCAAGGCCCCGGTCACCTCGTTCACAAGTCGCATCGGCAGCGAGCAGGGTGCCGACAAGAAGACCGCCGACAAGTGCCGCAATATGTTTGCACTCGGCATCATCTTCTACATGACCCACAAAACGTTGAACCAGACGTTTGCCTATTTGGAGCGTAAGTTCGCCAAGAAACCCGATGTGGTCAAATTGAACAAGGATGTGCTTTCGGCTGGTTACGAATTTGCTGATAAGCTGGAGGTTGTTCACTCCCATATAGTTGAAGTGGCTCATGCGCAGATGCCCAAAGGCCGTTATCGCAACATTACGGGTAATGTGGCTACCGCTTGGGGACTCATGGCTGCTATGGAGCGCAGCGGACGTCCGCTCTTCCTCGGTTCCTATCCCATTACTCCCGCTACCGATGTTATGGTGGAATTGTCCAAACACAAAGGTCTTGGTGTGAAAGTGTTTCAGGCCGAAGATGAGATTGCCGGCGTATGCTCGGCCATTGGTGCCTCCTATGCCGGTGCTCTGGCTTGCACCTCTACATCCGGTCCTGGTCTCTCGCTGAAAAGTGAGGCCTTGGGTCTGGCTGTTATGACGGAACTGCCTCTCGTGGTTATCGACGTGCAGCGTGGCGGCCCCTCAACGGGTCTGCCCACCAAGACTGAACAGAGTGACCTTAACCAGGCCCTCTATGGTCGCAACGGTGAGGCTCCGTTGATTGTTGTGGCAGCTTCCAGTAGTGCCAACTGTTTCTACTGGGCCTATACGGCCGCCAAGCTGGCTCTTGAGCACATGACACCTGTTATCCTGCTCACCGACGGCTATCTCGGCAACGGCTCCCAGCTTTTCCGCATTCCCAAGGTGGCTGATTTGCCGGCTATCACGCCGCGTCTGGCCAAGCCCAACGACCCGAACTACCGTCCGTTCCATCGTGATCCCGAAACATTCGCACGCCAGTGGGCTCTTCCGGGCATGGAAGGCCTCAACCACCGAGTGGGCGGTTTGGAGAAATGCCCCGATGGTCCTCTTTCAACCGACCCAGAGAACCATGCTCTCATGGTATACAACCGTCAGGAAAAAGTGAACCGCGTAGCCAATTACATCCCTGACCAGGAAGTGACGGGCTGTGTCGACGGTGACTTGCTTGTAGTGGGATGGGGTGGCACCAGCGGTGCCCTTACTCTCGCGGTCGAGGAGATGAACAAGGAAGGCAAGAAAGTGGCTTACACTCACTTCAATTATATATGCCCGTTGCCCAAGAACACAGGTGATATCTTGCGTAAATACAAGAAAATTGTCGTGTGCGAGCTCAATGGTGGTCAGTTTGCCGGCTATCTCCGCACTCAATATCCCGAATGCCCCATGCGTCAGTACAACAAGATAATGGGATTGCCTTTCGAGGTAGGTGAATTAAAAGAAGCATTCAACAAAATATTAGGAGAATAAATCATGGCAGAAAGACATTTTGTCCCGAAAGCGGACGTTGAATATACAAAAGCTGATTTTACAAGCGATCAGATGGTGAAATGGTGCCCCGGTTGCGGCGACCACGCCATCCTTTCCTCGTTGTTGAACGTTTTCCCCAAGACCGGCCATAAGAAAGAATACATCTGCATGGTCAGCGGCATCGGCTGCTCCTCGCGTATTCCTTATTATGTGGACACCTATGGCTTCCATAGCATCCATGGTCGCGCTTGTGCTATAGCTTCTGGCGTTAAGTTGGCCAACCCAGCTCTCAGCGTATGGGTCAACATGGGCGATGGCGACTCTATGGCTATCGGCGGCAACCATCTTATCCATATGGTGCGTCGCAACATGGACGTCAATATCACCATCTTCAACAACGAAATCTACGGTCTCACCAAGGGTCAGTATAGCCCCACCACCAAGTTTGGCCAGGTTACGAAGACCTCTCCTTTTGGTACGATTGATTATCCCTTCAATCCGGGTGAACTCGTAATGGGAGCTCAGGGAACCTTCTTTGCCCGTGCGCTCGACTGCGTGCCTGCCCTTACCACCCAGATTATGGAGCATGGTGCCAAACACGATGGTACCAGCGTGGTGGAAGTGTTGCAGAATTGCATGATTTTTAACGATAAGACACATGCTGCAATCACCGACCGTGCTGTGCGCGACGACCGTACGATTGTCCTCGAACACGGAAAACCGATGATTTTTGGCAAGGAACGCAATAAGGGGCTCCGTTTTAACGGACGTTGCCTGGAAGCCGTCACCATCGGAGAAAACGGCGTTACGATGGAAGACATCATGGTGCATGATGAGACCACAGAAGATACCGGCATCCACATGATGCTGGCTCGTATGCACGGCGACCTTCCTGTGGCTATCGGTGTCATACGCAACGTCAAGAAACCGACCTATACCCAGCTTTACGAAGACCAGATGGACGAGTGTAAATCCAATTGCAAATACAAATGCGTTGACGACCTGCTCAATAGTGGCGACACCTGGGAAGTCTGATAGGTTATTTAGATATTAAGAATTAGACAAAGAGAAGGGCGGTCAATTTGACCGCCCTTCTCTTTGTTGTGGAATCAGC
>CACXCY010000058.1 GCA_902766265.1 uncultured Bacteroidota bacterium | reverse complement strand
ATGCTGGGGCTCCACCGCAGCGACCGCTACCACCAATTAATCTACAAACTGGTGAACCACCTCCAACCTGCTACGCTCTACGTCCCCGCCATCGATGCTGTGACTGAACGAATTGCCTCTACGGCCAATAGCCATGTACGAGTCAGCGATTGCTTGGAGGATTTCAACTCCCATCCCGAACTGGCCGTATGCCCATCGCCACACCACAATGCTGAGAAAGAACGGCACTGGCAACATCTTACGCAGCTGCACGATACTACAACGGCAATAGACCTTTACTACGCCGGCGTGGTATTGTTTGACAAACGCCTAAGCCGCCAGACATTCCTGCTGCGCTAAAAGACAAACAACGAAAACAGAATATATACTATGGATAAAAGAATCATCGCAACCCTGCTGCTCCTGCTGGTCGGCGCCTCCCTGACCTCCTGCCACCACAAAGTGGACTATACGCCCAAACCAGAGGCCTACCTGCGCTTCGACTTCCCTGCCAAAGAATACCAAATCTACGATACCGCAGCGTTGCCCTTCACCTTTGAGCGAGCCACCAACGCTGACGTGAACATCAAAAAGAATGAACCCCGCGACAAATGGGTGGACATACTCTATCCCGACTACCGTGGTGTCGTGTTTCTCAGCTATAAGCCCATGTACACTGCCGAGGATTTGCGTGGACAGATAGACACCTCCTACGAGCTGCTGAAGATGCATTTCGACTTCTCGTCGGGCGTGGACGAAAGACAATATATCGACCCCGAAAAGCGCGTCTACGCCACCACCTACCTGCTCAAAGGGGCCAACGTGGCCTCCACCTATCAATTCTGGGTGACCGACAGTGCTCACCATTTCCTGCGCGGCTCATTGTTTCTAGACTGCACACCGAACAATGACTCCCTGGCTCCGGTACTCGATTACTTGCAGAAAGACCTGGTGCATCTGTTGGAAACTCTTCAATGGCGTAAGTAATCCTGCATGCTAATGACATCACATATACGCGCCCCGAGACGCCGACGGATACCCTATGCGGTCGTTATCCTCAGCTATCTGCTGACCCATGCGGCTCTGCAGGCACAGGTGCCAACAGATTGGTGCGGACGGTGGTGGGAAGGAATGCTGACGGAAGCCATGCTCCCTCTCAACATACACATTCAGTGCGACAGCAACGGCGTGCGTCCCTTACTCTACAGTCCTCTCCAGAGCCCTACCGCCATGAAACCCACACAATACAGTTATCATGGCGACACATTATCCTATGCCGACAAACAGCTCGGTATCAAGATGACGTTGCACTACCGACCGTCTGACTCCACTCTCACAGGCACCTTCCGTCAACAACTGCTCCGCGCCGACATCATCTTTACCCCGTGCGACACCCTCAGTCAGTTTCGACGTCCTCAGACGCCACGACCTCCCTACAGCTTTGAGTCCCGTCCCATACAACTGCGGCGCAAAGACCGACAGGGAAACGAAGTGGTATTGTCCGGCACACTTGCTGTCCCCACCACACCTCCCGCAGGAAGGAAAGGTTATCCCGCCGTACTGCTGGTAAGCGGTAGCGGACAGCAGAACCGTGATGAAGAGATATTCCTCCACAAGCCCTTCCTGGTCATAGCCGAATACTTTGCCCAACACGGCATAGCCACCCTGCGCTATGACGACCGGGGTGTTGGCGAGAGCCGGGGGCCTGTGCAATCGGCCACGACCTACGACATGGCCGATGACGCCGAAGCCCTTTTCAAGCTGCTGCGCAAGAGTTCCCGAATAGACCGCAACAACGTAGGCATCATAGGGCACAGCGAAGGCGGCGCCATAGCCCCCATGATTGCGGCACGCAACAAGAAGGTGGCCTTCGTGGTGCTGATGGCAGGACCGGGGTGCACCGGCGCCGACATACTGCTGCAACAGAACGAGGCGCTGCTACGTGTGCAGGGAATAGCCGACAGCTTGATCAGCATACGCACATCCTGTATGCGCGACATCTTCCGGCTGATGGACAGCATATCCCCGGACAACTACCAGAATGCCTTTACCCAAGCCCTGCAACGCCACACATCGCATCTTGACAGAGAGCAACTAAAAGCCATCGGCATGCGCAAGTCCGATGTCTACATGTGGGCACAACAGATGCAGATGCCGTGGATGCGCGCCTTTATAAAGCTTGACCCCTCAAGCTATCTGCCGCAAGTGCGCTGTCCGCTGATGGCAATAAACGGCTCCAAAGACATGCAAGTCCTGGCCGACCCCAATATGGAAGCCCTGCGCACGCTCCTCCCCAAAAACGCACCCAAACCTGTCCTTATAAAATATGACGGCCTCAACCATCTGTTCCAACCTTGCCAGCGTGGCGACGTGTCGGAATACTTCCGTATTGAGCAAACCATAGAGCCGAAAGTGTTGCAGGATATGGCAAATTTCATTCTTTCAAGATACAATACCTCAACATATTAGCAAAAGCATTTGCTCATGTCAAATCTTTTGACTACCTTTGCACTCCTCAATTGAACAACAAATTATAGATACAGATATGTCAAAAACACTCCTTCTTGGCGACGAAGCCATCGCCCAAGCATTTATAGATGCAGGCGGCAGTGCCATTAACAGCTATCCCGGCACTCCCTCCACACAGATCACTGAATACGTGATGAAATCGAAAGAAGCCAAAGAGAAAGGCATCGTGGCCAACTGGTGCGCCAACGAAAAGACCGCTCTTGAGGCCTCTATCGGCGTGGCCTATTCCGGCAAACGCGCTATGACCTGCATGAAGCACGTGGGTCTCAACGTATGCGGCGACCCCTTTATGAACGCTGCCATTATCGGCACCAAAGGTGTACTCGTGGTGGTGGCCGACGACCCCTCCATGTTCTCTTCGCAGGATGAGCAGGACAGCCGTTTCTACGGCCACTGGGCCATGATTCCCATGCTGGAGCCCTCCAACCAGCAGGAGGCCTACGACATGGTCTTCTTCGGATATGAGCTGAGCGAGAAACTCGGCACGCCGATACTGTTCCGCATCCCCACCCGTCTGGCTCACAGCCGCGCCGGTGTGGAACGCCGTGCCGCCCTGCCGCAGAACCCGCTGAGCTCACCCAGCGACCCCAAGTCGTTCGTGCTGCTGCCTGTCAACGCCAAACGGCTCTACCGCGACCTCATCGACAAACAGCCCGCTTTCAACAAGAGTAGCGAAGAGAGCGGCTACAACAAATACTTTGAAGGCACTGACAAGAAGATGGGTATCATCACCACCGGCATTGCTTTCAACTATCTCATGGAGAACTATCCTGGCGGCAAGTGCCCCTATCCTATCGTGAAGGTGACGCAGTACCCGCTGCCGTTCAATATGATTAACCGTCTCTACGACGAGGTGGAGCAGATTCTCGTGCTCGAGGACGGACAGCCCTTCGTCGAGGAACTGGTCAAGGGCTTCCTCGGCAAAGGCAAGAAGGTGATGGGACGTCTGGACGAGACCATCCGCCGCGACGGCGAGCTGAACGCCGAGAAGGTGGCCAAAGCTCTCGGGCTGCCTGCCCAGTCGGGTGCCCCGGTGCCTGCCGTGGTGACCAACCGTCCTCCGGCGCTGTGCCAGGGATGCCCCCACACGGACAGCTATACGGCTGTCATTGAGGTGATGAAGAAATACGAGCAAGGCCGTGTGTTCGGCGACATCGGATGCTACACTCTCGGTTTCAACATGGGTGCCATCAACACCACTGTATGCATGGGTGCATCCATCACCATGGCCAAGGGTGCTGCCGAGATGGGCATCTTCCCGAGCTTGGCTGTGATTGGCGACGGCACTTTCGGACACAGCGGCATGACAGGTCTGCTGGACTGCGTGAACGAGAAAGCCAACGTCGTGGTCATCATCCTGGACAACGACATCACTGCCATGACCGGCGGCCAGCCCTCGTCGGCCCACTGCAAGATCTATGAGATTTGCAAGGGTCTCGGCGTGGAGGAGGAGCACATCCGCACCGTGGTGCCCCTGCCGAAGAGCCACGACGAGTTTGTCAAGATTCTGGAAGAAGAGGTGGCCTACAACGGCGTCAGCGTGATTATCCCGCGCCGCACCTGTCTGGTGGAGCTCAAAAAGCACCTGAAAAAATAGTTTGTCCTTCCGCCGCCGCCTTCCGGAACTTTGCGGGGCCGGCGGGGAACAGCGTTGATTAAAAACTGACTAAAAAACGAAACGAACATGAAAAAAGACATCATACTTTGCGGCGTAGGCGGTGACGGCATCGTCTCCGTGGCCAAAATCATCAGCGATGCCGCCTTGAGCGTCGGACTGAATGTAAAACAGAGCGAGATTCACGGTATGTCGCAGCGCGGTGGTTCCGTCTTCTCCCACCTCCGTATCAGCAGCGAGCCCATCTTTGCCGACGTCATCCCCGAAGGCAAGGCCGACATCATCCTCTCCAGCGAGCCCATGGAGGCGCTGCGCTACCTGCCTTTCCTCTGCCCTACCGGCTGGATTATCACCAACAGCGCTCCTTTCGTCAACATCAAGAACTATCCCGACCTCGGCGCCGTGATGGCCGAGCTGAAGAAGGTGCCCCACTGCGTGGCTTTCGACGCCAACGAGATTGCCAAGACGGTGAAGGCCCGCAGCAACATGGTGCTCCTCGGCGCCGCTGCGCCTTACCTCGACATTGAGTTCGGCAAGCTGGAAGAGGCCATCCGCAACATCTTCGGCCGCAAGGGCGAGGATGTCGTGGCTTCCAACATCGCCGCCATCCAGGCCGGCCGCGATGCCAAATAGCAAGCGACGGGTGACACCGACGGCTGTCGTTCCCTCACGGGGCGTCCATCAGGGCGTCCCGTTTTTTTGTTCCCTCTTGACAGCTGGTGGGTGAAGGATGCCATCACCTCGTCTGGTGGTTTACAGGGACTCTGGTGTGCCATATTGTTCCTCAGAGGGTGACACACTTTGT
>CACXCY010000057.1 GCA_902766265.1 uncultured Bacteroidota bacterium | reverse complement strand
GCCAAGAAAATGTCGTTGGCGTTCACATGTCCGTACTTCTGTGCAAAAGTGGCAGATGTGCCGAAAAGAAATACGGCCATCAGCAATACAAAGGTTTTCTTCATTTTGAAAAGATTATAAAGTTAGTGGTAATGATTTGCGATTATTCGTCATCGTCGCTGTCGTCTCTGGCCGTCACACCCAGCTTTTGCATGATCTGGTCGTTGATGTCCCATTTCGGGTCAGCATAGATGATGGTCATGGAGCCGGCCACGTCAAAAACGAAGGCATAGCCTTTCTCCTTGGCGTATTCGTCGATGGCGGTGAAAACACGGTCCTGGATGGGAGTCACAAGTTCCTCTCTTTTCTTGGTGAGGTCGCCGTCCTTGCCAAAACGTTTTTTCTGCAAATCTTTGGCGGCCTTCTCTGCATTGATGATGGCCTCCTCACGTTTCTGCTTCATGTTTTCCGGCAAGGTGATGACTTCGGTCTGGTATTTTTTGTACATGGAGTCGATCTTGGCGAACTCCTTCTCGATTTCCTGCTGCCATTCCAGAGCCACACGGTCCAACTCGGCCTGCGCCTCCACATAGTCGGGCATGTTGCTCAAAATGTACTCGGAATCAATGTAGGCATATTTCTGGCCGAACATAGGGAGGGCGAGAAAAGCCACTAAGACTGCGGTGATGATGCTCTTTTTCATGATGGTAAATTTTATAATGATTATTATTTTTCGTAAAACAATGGATTAAGATGGTATTCGTCGTGTTAGGTTTAAATTTTAGTCGATAGATTGGTTGATGGAGATGTGGAAACGGCTGCCGGCGGCGTCTTTCAAACCGGGCACCTCGTCGAAGCCGTAGCCCCAGTCGAAGCCGAGGAGACCGAACATCGGGAGGTAGATGCGCACACCGAGACCGGCAGATTTATATAGGTTGAAAGGTGAGTATTTGCGAATGTTGGTCCATGTGTTACCCGCCTCCACAAAGGCCAGCACATAGATGGTTGCGCTGGGGTTCAGCGTGATAGGATAACGCAACTCGGCGGTGAACTTGTTGTAGATGGTACCGCCCACGTAGTTGCCATTCTCCCGTACGGTCAGCGCCTCGTCGTCGTAACCGCGCATGCCGATGACCTCGCGGCCGTCAAGTGCCCATCCGGAGAGACCGTCACCACCCAAGTAGAAGCGTTCAAACGGCGGCGCCCCGATGGTCTTGTTGTACCATCCGATGAAACCGCCTTTCATGCGCACGTTCAGCACCAGGTTGTCCACAATCTTGGTGTACCACGAAAGACTCAACTTCCACTTGTGGAACTCGAGGAACTTGTACTTCTCCTGGTCAGTGGCGGTTGCGTAGTCTGTCTTGCTGAACAGCGAATAGGGCGGAGTGGCCTGCACCGAGAAGGAGATTTCAGAACCCTCACGCGGATAAATCGGTGCATTCACCGAGTTTCGCATGATGGTGAACTTGTAACTGATGTTGTTGGCGTAACCATTGCTGAAGATGAACACACTTCCGTAGTTATATACTCTATAGTGCTGGTAGATAAGGCTGTGCGACACTTGGAAATAATCATCGGGCCATTTCAGTTTGCGTGAGATGGTGAGGTTCGCACCGATAATGTCGATGGCCGCATAGGCATCGTTTGAACGGGTGTAACCGTTGGTCTGATGCTGATAATAAACATTGGCAGAGAGTGTGTTAGGCTTCTTGCCGCCTAACCACGGCTCTACAAAGGTGAGGTTGTACGACTGGTACCACTTCGTACTGACGGAAATCTTCAGCGCCAACTTCTGTCCATCGCCCGACGGGATGGGCTTCCAAGCATCTTTCTTGAAGAATTTCTTGAAAGAGAAATTGTTGAACGACACACCGGCACTCAGCACGAAGCCTGCTGCGCCGTAGCCTGCCGACAACTCCAACTGGTCGGAAGAGGTCTCCTCCACCACATATTCAATGTCAACCGTTCCGTCAGCCTCGTTAGGGGTCGGACGAACATCCATCTTTTCCTGGTTGAAGTAGCCGAGCGACAGCAGCACCTGCTGCGAACGGATGATGTCGGCACGGTTGAACAACTGTCCCGGCAGGGTGGTCACCTCACGCAGAATCACATTGTCGTTGGTCTTGGTATTGCCGCTTACCGAGATGCGGTTGTAGGTGGCCTGCTGTCCCTCGCGGATACGAATCTCAATGTCGATGGAGTCGTTCTCCACCATCACCTCGGTCGGTGTGGCGTAGAAGAATAGGTAACCATCGTTCATGTACAGAGAGCTGATGTCGTTGCCATCTTGGTTCATGCTGATGTTCTCCATCAGCCGCTTCTGGTTATAAACATCGCCCTTCTCAATGTTGAGAATCTGGCGGAGCAGTTCGGTCGGGTATTTGGTGTTTCCCACAAAGTCGATGTTGCGGAAATAGTAGCGCGGACCTTCGTCAACGGTGATGTCGATGTAGGCGAGATTGCCTTTCATATAGAAAGAGTCTTTCACGATGTAGGCATCGCGGAAGCCCAGCTCGTTGTATTTCTCAATCAGCTTCACCTTGTCGCTCTCGTAGTTGGCTTTGATGAACTTGGAGCCCTTGAACAGACGGAAGTTGACGCGGTTGGCAAAGTAGTCGCCGAGGTGGTCGATGATGTCTTTTGAACGGTAGTAGTCGGGATGGCGGAACATATAGGCGATGGCCGTGTCAGCCTTGTAGAACGGCATGAAATGGAACCGCTCTTTGGTCTCTTTCATCGACTTCAAAAGCACTCCGTCAGAGGCGTTGTTGTTGCCGTAGAAAGCGATGCGCTCAATTTTGATTTTTTTGCCTTTGTTGATGTTAAAATAGAGGTTGACGGCACGGTTGATTTTCTCGTCCTGTCGTTCTTCTACCGTCACGGTGCAGGCGTGGTAGCCTTTGTCGATATAGTAGTTGCGGATGAGGTTGATGCAGTTGCTCTTCATGTTGTCGTTCACCACATTGCCCTGCGAAATTTTGATTTTCTCGCGCAGTTCAGTCTCTTCGTTCTTTTTCGCTCCTACAAAAGCAAAGGCCGCCAAACGGGCGCGGTCTTCCAGATAAATATCAAGAAAAGCGGTGTTGCCCATGATTTTGGTCACCGAGATGCGGATATCTTCATAAAGACCGGTTTCCCACAATTTCTTGAGGGTTTTGGAGATTTTTTCGCCAGGAATTTCTATCTGTTCGCCCACCTGGAAAGGAAGCAGTCTGCGGTCGAGGCCGCCGGTGCCGGAGGTGGTGATGCCTCCGATTTCGTAAGTCTGTGGGTTGGAATAGTCAATTGTCACATTGGGCACGCTATCGTTGGAAGTGACGACTACCTGTGCGTAACCTATTGTTGCACAGATAAGTATTCCAATGAGGAGCGTTAAAATCCGAAGTTTTTTTGCCAATGTGAGTCGCTTTAATATAAGGGGTGCAAATTTACAAAAAATATTGAAATCATCGTTGCATTATTTTTGGGCTTGAGAAAGGGATTCTTGTTGGACTTGTGCGCTGGTTTTGCCGAAGCGTCTTTCGCGGTTCTGGT
>CACXCY010000056.1 GCA_902766265.1 uncultured Bacteroidota bacterium | reverse complement strand
TATAAAAAAATGTCCCAACCTGGAGTGTTTCCGATATTATAACAATCATTTTCAAAAAACAGATTGTGATGTACTAAGAAACAACACTTACCTGCGAGAACTCCATTTGGGAGATTGCGGAATAAGGGAATTCCCTACTGGGTTAATAGCTCTCCCTCATCTTCAAATACTTGTCCTAAAGGGAAATCATATTGAAAATATTCCGGATGAGATATCTCGTTTTAAAGAACTTAAATATTTGGGACTTGGTAGAACATCATATTTATTGAACAAGGAGATTATTGATAGTTTAAACGTGTCGTTCTCAATCGATAAACTCCCGGATTAGAAAAACCGATAGGATGGGACTTGGCATCTGAACCAAAGAACAAAAGAGGAATAACTACTAATATTAAACATAAATAGATGGGTGTGGTAACTAAAAAAATTATTTTTTTTATTGGCCTGCTTGTGATTTCTAATGCCTTGAACGCACAAGAAGATAAATCTGTAACAAATGCAACTCCTCGAGTTATTCATTTTGGTGACCAGTTGATAAACGATACCTTTTACACTGGAATCGATGGTAGATTTGTGATATCTTTTGCCAATGACAGCATTGTGCAAGCACGTTTTTTTAGAGAAGACATGTTCGATCGTTATCAAAAAATCCGCTATCGAAGAAGTGGGGATACAATATTCCTTCATAATTCTTCTCAACCACGGGTGCCATATTCTTTATGTAAACAAGAACAAATACAAGATTTGGAGAGAAAGGCAGGTGTTCCTGTTATGGTTAGATTTTTCTATCCCAAGCAATCTGCGGGGCGAGGAGTGTTACAAGAACATCTATTGTTCCAAGAAGAAATATATTATATGGATTCTGTCTCGCTTCAGATTCTTATTCCTTATGAGAAATTTCATTGTCGACATTCAGACATTATACTTGTGTCTTACAAGAACTATTTTGTGCGATTTTGTAAAGACATAGATTCTTCCTATTATCCTATCTATGATTACTTAAAGATTGATCTGAGTAACATGTATTCGTCATGCCACTATGCTCTGTTCAATGAGTTTCCTCTTGTGGTTAAAGGCGACAGTATATTCCCTGTTGACAATGAGAAAAACCATCAATGCTGGATAGATAACGGATTCTTTTTCCCAATACTGACAAAAGGCCACGGGAGGCCAAGGATATTCCCTATTGGATGGTGGGACTAGAAGGAACCAAGTTTGAGTTTTAGGTGAGAATAGGACGGAACAAGGAACAAAGTTCTCATCAGCATCTGACCCAATAATAAAACAAACGCAAACAACAACTGATTGACCATATCGACACATAGAATCGCCCCTCAAAACCACCCGATATCGTGGTGCTTTTCCTCGTCATATTCCACCATTACGGAAGTTGAGCGCAGAGCCGAGCTTGATCGGACTTTGCCGAGACGCTGCAATGTCACAGATTGCAACAGAAAAGAGTACATCTTTTGGGCAAGAATCGTATATCTATTGACTTTTCTCTAACCCTAAACTAACTCTAACTTCCAGCAACGCTGATTATCGGATTGCACGGGGCGATACCCAGTCCTGGTTGTCACAAAAATAAGAAACGCCGAGAAAACCTCGGCGTCCCTACTTAACCCATTCAATAACCTTGTTGTTTTGGCATATTTACCATACAACTATAAAGTGTCAAACGCACTTCGTGTTCTGTGGCGGATTTGAACCGTCGACCTCTTGCGTGTGAAGCAAGCGCTCTGAACCAACTGAGCTAACAGAACTTAGGTTGCTTCTTCAGATATTTCTTTCCTCTGAAAGCGATTGCAAAGATACAACTTTTTTTGATATTGGATGAAATTATTTTGTTTTTCGCTATTTTAACCATCCTCGAGGGTTCTGGGGGGTGGTGCCTTTCCATATCTGGAAACTGAACTCACCTTGCCCGCTCTCGGCTGTGGCCACCGTGCCCAAGGCCTGTCGCGCATTGACTTTTGCACCTTGCCTGACGCTGACCGTCGCCAAATTGCCATACACCGTCATATATTCACCATGACGGACGATAACGCCTTGCGCACCGTTGGGACAAGTAAACACCCTGGTCACGGTGCCGGCAAACACGGCACTTACCTGAGCTCCCGGCGAGGTGGCCAGATCGATGCCGTTGTTTACGTTCTCGCCTCCAGAGGCATGTGTGTACCGGCCATATTCCCTCAACACGCTCTTGTAATACACCGGCCACGACAGCCGCCCTTTGTTGCCGGCAAACTCCGTAGATGCGGCCACGGTAGCAGTCGACGGCTTGGCAGTCGAGGTGGATGAGGATGAGCTGGAAGTGCCTGATGACGCTTTAGCCACCTTTGCGGCTTGGGCTGCTTTCCGTACCTCTTCGGCTATAATGCGCTTTATCTGCTTGTCAAGGTCGCGTTTCTGCTTTTCTTTCTTGCTCAGTTGCGCCGTCAGTTGGTTCTGCTGCGCTTTGGCGGCGTTGACCGACTTCTGTTTTTGCTGCTGTTCCTTGGTCAGTTCTTCTTTGTTTCTCTTTTCCTGTGCCAACAGAGCGTTTTTCTCGTCTTTCTGTCGCTGCAACCGCAACGTCACCGTGTGGAGCTGTTCCTCCCGTTCGGCAATATATTTGGCTTGATGGCGACGATAGCGGCTGTATTCATTGAAGAACTTTAAGCGGAGATACGACTTGTTGTAGGAAGGCGTGTCGAACAGCAGCACCATCTTGTCCACATTGCCATGCTCACGATACAGGACCCGTATCACTTTGGCATACTCGGTCTTCAAACTGTCCACCTTGCGACGCATGATGACGATGCTGTCGTTGGTCTGACCTATCTGCTGATCCAGAATGGACATCTGGGAGTTGATATTGTTGATGAGCTTTGTGCGTTCGGAGATTTTCTTGTTGAGAGCGGTCAGCTGTGCCGTTGTCAAGCGAGTATTCTTCTTCGCTGCCGAGAGTTCATTGTTGAGCCGCTTTATCTCCACCTCCAGCTGCGCTTTCTGCTTCTCCAACTGTGCTTTGGTTTGGGCGAAAGAAGGTGACACCACAAAGAATAACAGCCACACAAAAATGGCGGAGCCAATATATCTGATAGAATTAGAACGCATTGTTACAATATTCAGATTATATGATTAGTTTAGCAAAAGTACATAGAAAAGCGGAGGCACTTGAGCCCCCGCCAAAAAGTTATAAAATCGCCCGTGTTGATAACAACAAGGGGACGTTTCCGTTGTGTGCACTCACCGACTCTCGTCGAGAGCAGCCGTTACCAATTCAATATGCGCTTGAAGTCGTACTCTTCAGGATTGGGCAGGTACTTCTTGGCACTCTCGTAATCGGCAGGAGTGATATAATCCATAATATCGTTGACATACGACATTACCTTGTTGCTGTTTACGTTGACCTGACGAGGCAGAATCTTGCCGCTGACGGGATCCTGGATATCTTTGAGGTAAAGAGGCGACACATCGCCCTGCTGGTTGACGTACACCATACAACCCGTGCAGCCCTGTTTGAAGAGAGTGTGAACACCCATGCCCATTAGGGAACAATAGGTGAGGTCGAAGGCAATAGGCGTATGACAACGGATTTCGTAGCCGACCTCAACCGGACGGGACTTCACACTAATGTTCAGTTGTTTCACCTTACGTTCCAGCATATCGTTGAAGATATGGGCTTTCGACACCTTGCCCAGTTCCGGATGGCCATGAGCGTCGTAGCTGAAGTTAATGCCGGAGTTTTTGAGTTCCTCGTCGCTGAGCACATGGAATACGCCTTCGCTAATCATGGCGGCACCATAGTTGATGCCCATAATCTTGCGCTTGACGATGCTGGAGATTACCATGTTGATTATTTTGTCGAGCGTTATCTCCGTCTTGTTAAAGAACTCGGGTATGATAACCATCGGATAATGGCAGGCACCTGCGATGCCAAGAGCCAGATGGCCGGCGGAGCGACCCATGGCGCTGACCACAAACCAATTCTCACTGGTACGGGCATCCTCCATTACGGCCGTTCCGATGACGCATCCTTGCGCTTTGGCCGAGTTGTAGCCGAAAGTGGGGCTGGCATTAGGTAACGGCAGGTCGTTGTCGATAGTTTTGGGCACATGGATATTGGCAATAGGATAATGATGTCCCTCCAAAAACTTCGCCACACGGTTGGCCGTCGAAGCCGTGTCGTCGCCGCCCACGGTAACGAGCAACTTCACCTCGTTGTCCTTGAAAAAGTTGAGATTGAACCTCTTTTCAAAGTCTTCGTCAGTCGGCTTGAAACGGCTCATCTTCAATATTGAACCGCCCTTATTGAATATCTCGTCGGCGAGGAGGAAATCCACCTCCTGCATACGCGGAGCGTCGGTAAACAGGGCGCTGTAGCCGCCATGCAAGCCGATAACACGATAGCCGTCGCGCAAAAAGGTTTTGGCTACAGAAGCCACTACTGTATTCATTCCCGGAGCGGGGCCGCCGCCTGTAAGTATTGCTATTGATTTCATGGTATTATGTTTTATTGGGTTTGTACAATCGTTACGTTTTTTCTAAAGAACAAATAGAGATCCAACGCCTTATATACGGCTGATTGTTTCCTTCTCAGTTCAATGACCATTGAGATGAATGTTTTCCCTGACGGCTCGTTCGATGTCTCGCTCCAAACTCTCAAACACCCGTGGCATCGGCTTATAATCAGGGTCCCGACAAATGATATTGAGTGCCTTCGGATTATTTACAAAATGCAACTCTGTGCCTACATTCTC
>CACXCY010000055.1 GCA_902766265.1 uncultured Bacteroidota bacterium | reverse complement strand
CAGTCCCAACGGAAGCAACCTTCCCGTGGTCAGTCTTGGCGACGGAGGGAAAGCAACTGTGATGTTTGACGGATACATCACCAACGGCGACGGTCCTGACTTCGCTGTGTTTGAAAACTCTTTCGATGACAATTTCCTTGAGCTGGCGTTCGTCGAGGTAAGCTCCGACGGAGAACACTTTGTACGCTTTCCTGCCACATCGCTCACCCAGACGACGACACAGATAGGAGGCACAGGAAGAGTCGACCCCACAATGATTAATAACCTTGCTGGGAAATACCGCACCCAATGGGGAACGCCATTCGACCTTGAAGAATTGCGCGACAGCGTGGGACTGGACATCAACCATATCACCCACGTCCGCATGATTGATGTGGTGGGCAGCATAGACCCCCAGTACGGAACCTGTGACCACGAGGGACGCCTTATCAACGACCCCTACCCCACCAACAACTACTCGGGAGGTTTCGACCTGGATGCTGTGGGTGTCATCCATTTCCTGTCTTATAGCGGCATTGACGAACCAACCCGCCGGAACATCACCGTATGGCCCAATCCTGCCACCACCCAACTGAATGTCGTCATTCCTGACAGTAGCGTCCTTATAGAGCTGCTCGACATCACAGGTCGACGCATAGCTGCGCACAAGCCCATTCCTGGAGAACACCTGTGCACCTTCAACGTCAGCAATCTCAACAGAGGTATCTACGTAGTACGCACAGGCGGCCAACTCCATAAAGTAGCCATCAAATAGCAAATAATTTAACAAATTTATTGTATAATCTTAATAAACCACACTATGAAAAAACACATTACTGTATTACTCTTTGCCGCTTTGGCTTTCTGTGCCAAGGCGCAAGACACTATCGATGTAACCACCGATGCAGAACGAATCATCTACTGGGTAGGCAGCGGCAGCGACAGTGCCGTGATGGCTGTCAACTGGCACACTCCCGACACCTGCCTCGCCTGGGGCATCCGCTTCAATGGCTCTATCTCTCCCTATGCCGCCCTGGACACCATCCAACTTTACGACCCCCGTTTCTGGTGGGAGGGCACCGGTTATGTGTCCGACATCCACTTCGTTACAAGCAGTGGCGACACCTTGGGTCTCGCAGAGCCCACACCTCCCAACACCTACAACTTCTGGTGGGTCAACATCAATGGTTATTCGCCCAACAATCTCATAATTTCCAACGGTGACTTCGCCAAGTGGGGCGATGCTGAAGGTGGCGTGGGATACCAATATTACGGCGGCTACTATATGCAGTATGCCTGGCACACACCCATTACCCCTGTACCCGCACCCGAGGATGACCATCCTAACGATGCCACCATCGATGCATCGCAAATCACCTATTGGGTGGGAACGGGCAGCAACAGTGCCGTGATGGCTGTCAACTGGAACAACCCCGACACCTGCCTTGCCTGGGGAGTCCGTTTCAACGGTGAAATCCTATCCACCGATGCTCTTGACACCATCCAGCTTTACGACCCCCGTTTCTCATGGGATACCATGAACGGTGGCTTTGTAGGCGATATCTTCTTCATCACCAGCACCAACGACACCCTAAAACTTTCCTCTTCCGCTAGCGGTTACAACTTCTGGTGGCTTAACATCAATGGCCGTTCGGCCAACGACCTCACCCTGCACAACGGTGACTTTGCCAAATATGGCGATGCCGAAGCCGCAATACCCTACAACTATGTCGATTACGGCGGAGGCGCCGTCTATCCTTCGGAGTATGCCTGGACCAAGACCGTCACCCCTGTGCCCGCACCCGCCCACCAAGGCATCAACACAGCCAGCCAGAACACCTTCCGCGTATGGCCGAACCCTGCCAGCAGCCAAATCCATGTGGCACTGCACGAAAGCACCACTATCGAACTCTACGACCTCACAGGCCGCTGCATTCTCAGCCAGCCCTGCAATGGTCAAAGCACCACGACACTCAATGTCTCCGCACTCCGTCCGGGACTCTATATCGTCAAGGCAGGCAGCGAAGCCATGAAAGTCGTTGTCAGATAAACCATTAATTTCTTCTCATTTTTATATAATTTTGTTGACAAAAGGGCCCGACGAGGGCCCTTTTGTTGTGTCACAATCCTATCCTTCCGCACATCTCTTGAAACATACTGTATATCAAACCATAAGAAAAGACACACCGAATTGGCAGATATGCCCTCAAAAAAACATAGTCATTTTCTCCAGAAAACCTAGTTATTTTCTCCAGAAAACATAGTTATTTTCTCCAGAAAACCTAGTTATTCTTTCCAGAGATCCTAGTTATTCTCTCCAGAGAACCTAGTCATTCGCTCCAAAGGTGGTCTATCTCCTCTCCGACGACAGCCCGCCAAGCCCCGACGGCAGGCAGAAAAACACGCAACCCGAACCGGACAATGCCGGCTCGGGTTGCGACGGATAACGCGTCATATACTGAGGGGTGCGCCCTATCGCTGCGTGGCGATATAGTCGAGCACCTTCTTTTTGTCGCTGCTGAAAGAGAGGACGTCAACGGTCTGGTAATAGTTGTTGGGGTCGATGCAATAATGATAGGCAAACTTGAGGAATTCCACCTGCGAATCGCTGAAGCTGATGGTCTTTGCCAGACGACTGATTTGATAGGCGGTGAGACGGCTTGAACTGACAATGCTCTTGCCGAGAGCGAGGCGGTCCTTGTCAAAACTCTGGCTACGCATACGACGCTCCATGTCAGCCAATTCCTCCTCGGTGGCCACATGCATCGCTGGCATCGGCGGACGAGGCTGCACAATACCCTCGCCGGCTCCATGATTGTGAACAGGAGCATTGAGCATCAGCTGGTCGAGACGCTGGTCATAGCTCACGCTGACCACCATATTGGGCTCTGCGGCACGCAACTGCAGCACCGCAACCCTCTGCGTGGGACGCTGCATAAGCACCACCACCTGACTTTGCGGATTGCCCAAGTCGTTCACCAGCACACGGCTTTGCGGTTTACGGTTTACGGGACGTCCGTCGACAAACACAGTAAAAGTCTCTCCGCGGTGCGACTCGAAGGTGGCCATGTGCCGAACCTGCGGAGCCACAGGCCCTTGAGGAACACGACCGGGAGCCACACCGGGTTGGGCATACGACAGGGTGATAGCGAAAACGGAGCCGACAAACAGGGCTACTCCAAACAGTTTCTTTCTCATATCTAAACAGTTATTAGGTGATTTTCAGAACAGCGGATGGTCGCGGAAGTACATCGTGTCTATGCAACGCTCCTCCTCCCCCCGAATGGTGCGGCGGAACTCGTCAAACGTAAGGTCGTTCATGTGGAACACGTTGTACACCTCGCCAATATTCTGCACAAAATGGGCATCGCTGTCGGTGATGAAATTAAACTTCTTCAGGTAAGCCGCCTTCTTCAGGAACGCCTCACGGGTAGTGAACTTGTTCACTTCCAAGGCATCGGCACGGAGGTCGGGCGGGATGAAGCCCAACTGGCTTATCAAACTGGTGCTACCCTTGTTGACATGCGCTGGAATGAAGAGGCCTCCGATGCGATGCACCTCTTCATAGATGCCGTCGATGTCGACATCGATGCCATTGAGCAGATGGTAGGGCTCTTCGCCCACAATCTCTTCGTCCTCGTTGACGATAAGCTGATAGCCGAAACGCTCCTCGTCGTTAGGTATTTGCGGCAGATGGGCATCTAGGAACGCCTGGAACTCGTCCAACCGGTCGTCGCTCTCAAAATAGGCCAGACAATGTGCCTCCTCCTGGGAGGTCACCTCCACCCCGCCAACGACGAAGATACCCATGTCGCGTCCCATGCGTTGCGTCACCTTGACCTGCCGGGTGGTGTTGTGGTCGGAGATGGCAATCATATCCAAGCCCAACTCCTTGGCACGTGCCAGGATATTGGTAGGACTCATCTCCAAGTCGCCACAAGGCGAGAGCACCGT
>CACXCY010000054.1 GCA_902766265.1 uncultured Bacteroidota bacterium | reverse complement strand
CAGAGGCAACTCAGAGGTAACTCAGAGGAAGGCCCTGATCGAACCATAGGCAGACCATAGGTAAACCATAGGTAGACCTTAGCCAGACGGGACTCCCCCCTTTGGCTGCCCCACCCTACTGCGACTGCCGCGCCGCGTCGAGCGCTTTCAACTTGCGCGAAATCCACACGGCGAAAGGAACGGCGAGGAGGAACGTCAGTATGTCGGCCACGGCCTGCGTCATCTCCACGCCATGCAGACCGTACAGCCGTGGCAGCAACAACACCGCAGGGATGAAGAAAAGCCCCTGGCGCCCAATACTGAGGAGCGAGCTGCGCCACGTCATGCGAATATTCTGAAAGAGCATATTGGTCGTGGTGCCCACACCGATAAGCGGGAAAGCAGCGCACTGCCATCGCAACGCACGGGCTCCGATGCGGATGAGCTCGGCATCCTCGTCGCGGAACAGGGCGATAATCTGTGGCGCGAAGACGAATCCCACACCGCCCATGACCAGCAGCATGACAAAGGAGCCCATGAGGGTGAAATGGAACGACTGCCGCACACGGCCGTACAGCTTGGCACCGTAGTTAAAGCCACACACGGGCTGGAACCCCTGGCAGAATCCCAACACCAGCGAGAATGCAAACATCATGGTACGGCTCACCACGGCAAAAGCGGCAATGCTGGAGGCCTCCGCACCCGGCAGTGCCCAACGGGCAGCAGCATGGTTGAGCAGAATGGCACTCAGGCAATTGAACGTCTGTCGGCACAACGACGGCAACCCTCCTGCAATGATTTCCCTGTAGCAATACACCGACGGACGGAAATTACGGAGACGCACATGCACCGACCCTGGACGCGTGGTGCCCCAGAACAGCAGGCAGAAACAGAATATCTGGCTGACCGCCGTAGCCAGCGACGCTCCCTTCACACCCATGCCAAGCACAAAGATGAAGACAGGGTCGAGCACAATGTTCAGCACGGAGCCGCTGACCAGCCCTATCATCCCCAGACGGGCATTACCCTCGAGGCGCAACTGATTGTTGAGCGTGAGGGCGCTCATCATGAACGGACTCGCCAGCAGTATGTAATGCAGGTAGGCGGAAGTCTGCGGCACCACATCGGGCGTGGCACCCAGCAGGACACAGAGTTGGGGAAGAAAGCAGAGCCCCGCCACTGCCGTGACGATACCGATGAGAAACGGCGTAAAGAAGCCCACAGCCGCTATCAGCGACGCGTCGTTATAGAGGCGTGTGCCCAGCGAACGGGAGATATGGTTGCCCGAACCATGGCCGAAGAAGAAACCAACGGCCTGTATGAAAGTCATGTAGGCGAAGCCCACCCCAACGGCAGCCGTGTCCTCGGTGGAGAGATGCCCCACAAAGACGGCATCGACCACATTATAGAACGCTGTCACCATCATGCTGATGATGGTAGGCACCGCCAAGCGCAGCACCAGACGCCGCACGGGCGTGGTGGTCATATCGACATACTTCCTATCGAGCGCCTGTTCCTCGGTCATTTCTTTTTCACAATGTCGGTTTTTCCATTGGAATTGAGCAGTGTGAGCGTAGCCGTATGGGTCTTGCCGTCGCGCAAGTAGGTCACCGTGACCGCATCACCCGGATAGAAATAGCCCACCTCCTCCATCATCTCGGCATAGGAATTGATTTCCGCATTGTTGACCTTGAGAATGATGTCGCCAGCCAACAGCCCCGCCTTTGCTGCGGCGCACCCCGGAATGACACGGCCAATGTAAACGCCCTTCAACTCGGACAGCCCCTTGATGCGTCCCAAATCAACATCAACCTCCGACACATTGACGCCCAAATACCCACGTTGCACGATGCCATATTTGCGAAGGTCTGTACTCACCTTACGGGCAATGTTCGAGGGAATGGCAAAACTGTAACCCGTATAGTATCCGTTGCCCGAAGCAATGGCAGTGTTCACACCGATTAGTTCGCCTTTGGTATTGACGAGGGCGCCACCCGAGTTGCCACTATTGACAGCGGCATCCGTCTGGAGAAAAGACTCTATGGTACTCTCCGTGGTCGTGTTCTGTATGATATTCATATTGCGCGCTTTGGCACTGATAATGCCTGCCGTGACCGTACTTGTGAGATTGAACGGATTGCCAATAGCCAGCACGGGCTCGCCGATACGCACCTTTTCCGAATCACCAAACGGTATGAAGTCCAGACCCGAAGCATCAATCTTCACCACCGCCAGGTCGGTCGCAGGGTCGTTGCCTATCAGCACCGCAGGCAGCACACGCTTGTCGTTGAGCGTCACTGTGATGCGGGCAGCATCCTGCACCACATGGTTGTTAGTGACTATATACCCATCCTCGGTAATGATGACACCCGAACCAAAGGCGCTGTAGGTCTGCCGCTGTACCCCCTGATTGATAATCATTCCGAAGAAAGACTGATACATAGGCGTCAACTTCGACACATCACACTTGATGTGGACAACAGCATCGATGGTCTTCTCCGCCACCTGGGTAAAATCAACCACCGACTGAGCAGACGACAACAGCCCACTCATAGAGAAAACAACGATGGACAATAACGATTTGAACGATTTCATAGCATAAAAAGTTTTCAAACGACAAGGCACGGTACAGGCAACCGCACCCACGAATACACCGTATGAAACAAAAAATAATAGTTTTTATTATGTTATTACGACAAAAATGTGTACCTTTGCAATTCCTACAGACAACAACTCTATGCACGTAATCATTGTTGGAACAGCATATCCCTACCGTGGAGGCCTGTCGGCTTTCAACGAACGCATTGCCTATGAATATCAACAACAAGGCGACGACGTGGAGATATACACCTTCTCTCTCCAATATCCCGGATTCCTGTTCCCCGGCAAGACACAGTACAGCGACGAACCCGCACCAAAAGGGCTAAAAATCGTACGCAAGGTAAATTCATGCAATCCTTTCAACTGGCTGAAAGTGGGACGGGAGATTCAGAAGAAACGCCCCGACTTGATGATTACCAAGTACTGGCTGCCATTCATGGCACCCTGTCTCGGCACCATCGAACGGCAGGTAAGGAAGAACCGCCACACCCGCATCGTCTCCATTCTCGACAACATCATACCCCACGAACACCGCCCCGGTGACCGTCTGTTCTCCAGATACTTTGTCCGCTCTACCGATGGATTTGTCGCCATGTCGAAGTCCGTATTGACCGACCTCGATTTGTTCGACACCCAGAAACCACGACGTTTCTGCCCCCACCCTCTCTACGACCACTACGGCGACCTCATATCCAAAGAGGATGCCCTACAGCAACTGGGACTCGACGCCTCGCAGCACTATGTGCTCTTCTTCGGTTTCATACGCGGATACAAAGGGCTCGACCTACTGCTGCAGGCCTTCGCCGACAAACGGCTGGAAGAAAGAAACGTGAAACTATTGGTGGCAGGTGAGTTCTACGGCGACCCCAAACCTTACATGGACATTATAGAGCAACTGCAACTGCACGACCGCGTTGTACTGCACACCGACTTTATACCCGACAGCCACGTGAACCGCTACTTCCGTGCTGCCGACATCGTCACACAACCCTACAAAAGTGCCACACAAAGCGGCGTGACACAGATAGCGTTCCACTTTGAGAAACCCATGCTGGTGACCAACGTGGGAGGACTGCCTGAGATAGTACCCGATGGAATAATCGGATATGTCGTCGAACCTGATGTCCATCAAATTGCCGATGCCCTGGTACGTTACTACGACGAACAAAAAGAGTCCGAATTTACAACCAACGTTCGGGAAGAAAAGAAAAAATATACATGGTCGTCGATGACCAAGGCCATCGATGAGCTACAACCCCAACACTGACACCGACAATGAATATTCGAAGCAAAGCGCCCTTGCGACTGGGATTGGCTGGCGGAGGCACCGACGTCTCTCCCTACTCAGACCTATACGGTGGAGCCATCCTTAACGCCACGGTAAGCATGTACGCTTATACCACCATCGAACCCACCGACGATGGCAAAGTCGTCTTCTATTCGCCAGAAAAGAATCTGCACGAAGAATATCTCAACGCCACCGAAGTGGACACCGACGGGTATTTTATCCTCCACAAAGGCGTTTACAACCGCATCGTGCGACAGTTCACGCATCACCCGCTGTCGATGCGCATCACGTCGTATGTCGACGCTCCCGCAGGGGGCGGACTTGGCACATCGTCAACACTGGTGGTGAGCATCCTCGGTGCCTACGTCGAATGGTTGAAACTGCCGCTGGGCGAATACGAGATAGCACGGCTCGCATACGAAATTGAGCGAATCGACCTCGGACTGACGGGTGGCAAACAAGACCAATACGCTGCCACCTTCGGAGGATTCAACTTTATGGAATTCAAGAACGACAACGTCATCGTCAACCCGTTGCGCGTGCGTCCACGCTACACCGACGAGTTAGCACACAACCTGGTACTCTACTATACCGACACCAGCCACATCAGCGCCGACATCATCAAGGAACAGCAAGAAAACGTAAAGAATAAGAACGCCAACAGCATAGAGTCCATGCACAAGCTCAAGGAGCAAGCCGTCCAAATGAAGGAAGCTCTCCTGAAAGGCGAGATTGACCAGATTGGAGAAATCCTTGACTTCGGATGGCACTACAAGAAACAGATGGCCAAAAGCATCAGCAATCCACGCATCAACGCCATATACGACGCCGCCAAGAAAGCAGGGGCAACAGGAGGCAAGATTTCAGGAGCTGGCGGTGGCGGATTCATGTTTTTTTACTGTCCCGGCACCACACGCTACAATGTAGCTGAAGCCCTACGCCAATTTGGCGGCGACACCAAACGTTACGAATTCACCACCGAGGGGCTCAAGACTTGGACCATGTAATCAACGCAGAACCTATACATACCCGACCATGAACACGAGAATATCCCAATCCATAGAACAAAGCATCGCTGCCAAGCAAGCCATCTTGAACGACAATGCCTTCATGCAACGCATTGAGCAGGCAGCCGATACCATTATTCAATCGCTGAGAAACGGTGGCAAGATACACTTCTGCGGCAACGGGGGCAGTGCCGCCGACGCCCAGCATCTGGCAGCCGAGTTAAGCGGACGTTTCTACTTCGACCGCCCTCCTCTCAACGCTGAAGCCCTGCATTGTAACACCTCCTATCTCACAGCCGTGGGCAACGACTACGGTTACGACCTCATATTCTCGCGTCTCATCAAAGGCACAGGACATAAAGGCGATGTGATGGTGGGCATCTCAACATCAGGCAATTCCAAGAATATCCTCCATGCCTATGAGGCCTGCAGGGAAATGGGTATTGCCACCATCTCGCTGACCGGAGAATCCGGCGGAAAGATGAAGGAATTGTCCGACATCCTGCTCAACGTGCCGTCATGCGACACTCCACGCATACAGGAGAGCCACATCATGATAGGTCACATTATCTGCGAACTCGTGGAAACAGCCCTTTTTAAATCATGAAAGAGGCCATCGTCCTGGCCGGAGGATTCGGCACCCGTCTGCGTCAAGTGGTCAACGACGTCCCCAAACCTATGGCATCCATTAACGGACGGCCATTCCTGGCATATCTGTTGGACTACCTCGGCTCTTACGGATTTGACCACATCATACTCTCCACGGGCTATATGCACGAAAAAATCGAGGAATACTTCGGCAACACTTACCAACCCTCCACCCCCAACTCCCAACGCATTGCCATATCATACGCCCAGGAGACGACACCTCTGGGTACGGGAGGAGGCATCCTCAACGCGTTGCAATACTGCCACAACGATGTCGTGACAGTACTGAATGGCGACACCATGTTCAAGGTGGATTATAGCGAACTCGACCAATTTCACGCCCACCATTGCACCAATCTCAGCATCATCCTGCGCCATGTTCCCGACACGGCACGCTATGGCTCCGTATCCATTGCCAACGACGGAGAGATAACCCATTTCACCGAGAAATCCGCTGCATGCGGACCCGGATGGATAAACGGAGGCATCTACCGCCTCAGCAAAACCCTGTTCTCAGGATTCAAGACCGGAGAAAAGTTCTCCTTTGAAAAAGACGTGATGGAAGGATATTACAGACAACAGAAGTTTTACGCCTACCCGAGCAACGCCTACTTCATCGACATTGGAGTCCCCGACGACTATCTACGGGCACAATCCGAATTGTAACTACTTGTCCACTCTGACGCGTGGATCCAGCCATCCATAGAGAATATCGACCACGATATTAATCAGCACCAGCAACACGCAGATAAAGAGGATGGCACCCATCACGACGGGGAAATCATATTTTTCCAGGCCGTCGACAATAACAATACCCATACCTTTCCAGTCAAAGACATATTCCACAAACACCGAGCCCGCCAGCAAGCCGGCTAGCCATCCCGATGCCGAGGTCACCACCGGGTTCATGGCATTACGCAACGCATGCTTGAACACCACCCTGCCATACTTCATTCCCTTGGCTCTGGCTGTGCGGATATAATCTTGTGAGAGTGCCTCCAACATAGAGTTTTTCGTCAGCGTTATCAACGTTCCCAAAGGTCTGATGCCCAACGTGAGGGCTGGCAGGATAAGACTCTTCAGGTCAAGATGCTCACCCGTTCCATAGTCGTCGACTGCATATAAACTGCCGAACATGTTAAGATGGGTGTACTCAGCAAGGACATAGGCAAATAGCCACGCCATCAATATAGCGGCAAAGAAAGAGGGCAGCGACATGCCCAGCGTTGACAAGAACAACGACAGACGGTCGAACCACGAATTCTTATAGATAGCCGACAGCACCCCTATCAATATGCCCACCACCAAAGCGAAAGACATCGCCGTCACAGCCAAGATGGCAGTTTGAGGAAAAGCAGTCGCTATGATTTCCGATACTTTGCGCTTGCTTTGATAGGAACGTCGCAGATAAGGGGCTTTGAGCACAACCGAAGTATGCCCTATCGACAGTATCTTTACAAAAGGAGCATATTTCTCCGTATCAAGAAAGAAATAGTTCTCTTTGTCCCTATTGTTATGAAACGACACAGGAGCCAAGTCATTGAGATAGTTCACAAACTGTAACGCCATCGGTTTGTCGCGGCCCAAATCCCGATTGATAATCTCAATGCTCTCCGCATCGGCACGCTGACCTAACATCATACGGGCAGGGTCACCAGGCAGGATGTTAAACAGAAAGAACACCAACACAACTACTCCCAGAATAACCAGGAGACCGTACAGCAACCGTTTCTTAACGTAGTTCAGCAATTCTTATACTTTTTAACGCCGTCACCAAGACAGCCATGAATTTTATAATACCTAATGCAGTCCTTTGACAACAGGTTTCTTAGCCACAAAATCTTTCAGATAGAACGGTTCAAAATAGGCAACATCCTCCACCTTGCCTGCCGACAGGCGTTGTTGAGCCAGGCGTGCCATTCCCCGCGCTGAAATCACATAGTCACTATCATAACAGGCATTCGGATGCCCTCCCAACACGGGCTTTGTCTTTGCCGCCCCATCGCCTATAAAGACCACTTGGCATTGGGCAAGATAATCGTCATATATACTTTCCATGATGATATCAGCCGATATATCCTTCACAGCATCCAACCGATTGTTATATATAGCCGTATAGCACTCCAAGCGACGTGCGTCTATCATAGGGCATACGAGGCCGTCGTACCCGGGATGATTCATATAGTATAGTGCAGCCATGCTTTGGAGCGTCGGCACAGCAAGCAGGGGCTTGTCCAACGCATAGCACAACCCCTTGGCTGACGACACGCCAATGCGCAACCCCGTATAAGAACCCGGCCCCGAGGATACGCACACGGCCTCAACGGCGTTCATCTCCACGTTGGCCTCCCGGAATATCTCGTCAACAAAGACAGCCAGCCGGGACGAATGGGCATTGGGGTCGGCACTATGCCGCTCGGCAAGAACCTTGTCACCGTCACACAACATGACCGAACAAACAGACGTGGCTGTTTCAAGAAGAAGAATCATGACTAACCTAATGATTATCGACTACCTCATATCTATCACTTCGACCTTGGGATTCTTGCTTGCCGGAAACACAAAGTCTGCATCGGTGGCGGCAACGCCGCTTTTAAACTCACTAATTTGGTATTCCGCGCAAGAAGAGTCGTAGTTATGCATTGTCAAGCTTTTCAGCTGGCCGTTGTTGGTGTTGACCAACACACGAATCTTATAGAAACTACGGCCTTTCTTGGGCGTCAGGTCGATGACAGCCGTACCGTCGTTTTCCATACGGATATATTTGGCTTTGTAATTGACTGCATAATTGCTCAACAAGGCAGCAGGGTTCATCAGGTCGTCCTCATCCTCGGTCATCTTGTTCAGGATACATTCATTGGACGCCTTGTCCCAATGCCAGATGTCCTTGCCATTGCAATAGAACATGTGGTCATCGGCTTGCACCTTGTACTTCCCTTTATTAAACAAGACCTGCACCTTCTGACGGGATACCTCTTTCTTCTTGGAGTTCTTGCTTATCATCGTCACGTTGAACGAGACGGGGGCAGCATTGAGCTTCCCCACGGCCTGTTTGAGAACCTTTGAAGCATTTTGGTCAACATCGCCATTGGCGGTATGCGTAATCTGCGCATGGAGCGGATGGCTCCCTAACGCCAGTACTGCGCAAACAACGAATGAAAGAACTTTATTCATACGTATATATTTTATCAATGAAGGTCAACACCAATGATGTGCATAAACTCCTCTCGGGTCTTCGGGCTGTTGAGGAACGCACCTGTGAAATCGGATGTTGTGGTCACGGAATTTTGTTTCTGCACGCCACGCATCGACATACAAAGATGCTGTGCCTCTATAACCACAGCCACCCCCAGAGGCTGCAACGTATTCTGAATGCAGTCCTTGATTTGCATGGTGAGACGCTCCTGCAACTGCAGCCGTCGGGCATAGGCATCGACAACACGAGGTATCTTACTCAATCCCACCACCTTGCCATTAGGTATATACGCCACATGGGCTTTACCCAGAAACGGCACCATGTGATGCTCACAGAGCGAATATATCTCAATATCCTTCACGACGACCATTTGCTTATAGTCCTCCGTGAACATCGCCGACTGTATGATTTCCTCTGGATTCTGGTCATAACCACTGGTGAAATACAACATCGCCTTGGCGACACGCTCCGGAGTCTTCTGCAACCCTTCGCGATGGGGATTTTCGCCCAGCAGACGCAGGATTTCCTTGTAATGTCCAGCCAACTCTTTGACGCATTCTTCGTCGTATTTGTCAATTTTCTCGTACCCGAGCGGTTCCATTTAAATGTATTATTTGTTCAACAATTATTCTACATGCAACAACAAGCCCTTCAAGTATTCTCCCTCAGGGTGATATATACTGACGGGATGATCCATGGCGTGCGGCAGCTGACGCACGATGCGCACTTTTCTGTGCGCATTGGCAGCAGAGGTGAACACCATGGTCTTAAAATCATCTTTCGACACCGCCTGGGAGCAACTGAAGGTGAATATCAAACCGCCGCTCTTAATCTTCTCCAGGGCCTTTTGATTGATACTCCTATAGCCCTTCAATCCTTGCTGCAAGCTCCGGTGGTTCTTGGCAAAAGCCGGAGGGTCAAGCACGATGATGTCAAATTGGTCGTCGGCAGTATCGAGATACTTGAGAACATCATCCACCACGCCTCGATGCTGTGCCTGAGGGAAATTCAACGCCACGTTACGCTCGCACAAGGCGATGGCTTTTTTCGAGATATCCACCGTCTCCACATACGAGGCGCCGCCACGCAGCGCCGCCAACGAGAATCCGCCTGTATATCCGAAAGTGTTCAGCACCCGCTTGCCTGCCGACAGCTCTCCCAGCAGATGCCTGTTCTCTCTCTGGTCAATAAAGAAACCCGTCTTCTGCCCCTCGTAGAAATTAATCAACAGACGGTTCCCGTCCTCGCACACCTCCCATTCGTCGGGCTCTTGCCCCCAGAGGAAGCCATCCGTCACGCCACCCGACGGCAACGTCGACGAGCTTTTGTCAAACACCGACACCAATGTGTCGGGAAGCATCTTTCGGAATATCTCCACAAACGAGGCAAACTCATTATGCATGCCTTGCGAATGGGCTTGAAGCACCACAACGCCATGATAATAGTCGGCAACAAGCCCCGGCAAGTAGTCGCCCTCGCCGTTCACCAACCGAAACACATTGGTCTTGGGATTATCGAAGAATCCCAGCCGCCTGCGATATTCCACCGCCCAGCCGATGCGTTCCTCCCAGAAACGCCTGTTGATATCGGGCGTGTCGAAATCAAGCACCTTCACCATGATGCTGTCGTCCTGGTAATGCCCCACAGCAAGCCATGTGCCGTCGGGCGACAGCACATCAACCACGTCGCCCTCCT
>CACXCY010000053.1 GCA_902766265.1 uncultured Bacteroidota bacterium | reverse complement strand
GCTACACTATGGCTACACTATGGCTACACTATGGCTACAGTATGGCATCACTATGGCTACCCCTTGCCAAACACTTGCGAAACTGCTGCCGTCCGGGTGCCGAATATCACCCGAATATCAAGGTTGCTGTATGGCACCCGGAAGTCATCGTAAAAAAAGTTAAAAATGAACATAGGTTCATCGGGCTACGAACATATGTTCATTGGCCAACGAACCTATGTTCATCGGCTCACGAACATAGGTTCATATTTTCCCGCGTTGCCGTGGGGATAGTGCAGGGGTCTTCTGGCAGGCAGATGGAGATTCGCGAATCAGGGGCTCTGTTGAGGCAAATTAATTCATGGTCAATTACATGGCAATTCATGTAAACGCTGAACACGAATTGCCATGTGTATCCCATAAATTTGGCTGGCGGTCAATATTTAGCCCTTCATCATTGGAGGACCACAACTTTCCGTGCCGGGCGGCTGCCGACCTGAACCATGTAGACACCGATGGGCAGGGATTCGCCGTCGATCGAGCCGGCAACAAATCGGCGAATGCGACGCCCCATGACGTCGAACACCCTCACTTCATCAGTCGTTCCCTCGACCACAAGGCGTCCGTCGCGCGTATAGACGCTGATACCGTCATCCGACATATCGTCGATGCCAGCATCTCCTGTGCGGGTGATACAGACATCGTCAAGCAGCATGCCCGATTTATTGTCGCTTGTGTAGACAAAAAGCATCCGCACAGGTTTTCCCGAGCGAACGACGAAGTTTGCCGAACGAGAGACATAGTTTATGTTGTTAAGCGTCTCGGAGAAAATACAGGGGTTATCGTCACCGTCGTAGGCATACAAACCGTATACCTCTGGTGTTCCATTCTGGAAACCACGGGCCTTCCATGTAACAGTATACCTTCCCGCCTGCTGGATGAAAGGCGATGCGAGATACTCGTTGCTGTTTCTCGCCCCCACGACAGCAGCACAGATGGTCTGGTCTACGCCATAGTCGTAGGTGAAGCGCCAGGTGGCTCCGTCGTTGTTCATGTCTTGCAGTATCCAGCAATCGTTGTCTTCATCAAAGTGCGTCTCATAGGTTGTAGTGCCGACGACACACGAGCTATTGAGCGTACCTCTGTCGTCGACGGCAAACACCGCCGTGAACGTGGTGTCGGAAGTCACGATAAGGGTGCGCGGGTTGGCCGAGCTGTGGTCGTCTGACCAATAGAGGAAGTGGTGGCCGGAAGTGGCTGTAGCCGTGAGGGTGAGCGCATCCCCTTCATTGTGGCTACCGTTCACGTTGTTGACACTTCCGTAGCTGCTCTTGTTCACCGTGACATTGACGTTGTACACCGCGGTTGGCGTATAGGGAATATTTCCGATGGCATTGATTTTGCCCCAACCGTAGAGGTTGCTGCCTGTAGAGGGAATCGTGCCAGTGTGACTATCGCTGAGGGCAGTATTGTGGGCGATGCGCTTGGCATCGGCATAGCTCAGATTGTTGTTGTTTTGCAACCATAAAGCCACCACACCCGTGACGAAAGGCGTAGCCATAGAGGTACCCTGCATAGCCCCGTAATATTCGGTGTTGCCGTTAAAGGAGGTACGGGCCACAGCATATACAGATCCCGTGTAGCTAGTATTGAAGCGGTTGATGGGGGCGACAATCCACTCGCCAGGAGCCACCACATCGGGTTTCACTCGTCCGTCAAGCGTGGGGCCATGCGATGAGAAATAGGAAAGGGTGCCGATAACGGTTCTCGTGTTAGGTATGGTACCGTTGAGAGCTTGCCAAGTATTACGGGTGACATAGGAGCCCACCGTGAGCATCGAATTGCCTGTTCCGCCTGTCTCACCGACGGTGTAATCGGTATTGCCGGCCGTAACACTACTATAGCCGCCGTTAATGAAGGTGCAACCTTCGCCCCACATGTGAAGGACTTGCGGTTCGCTACCTCTGACAATCACCACCGTGCGATAGCCCGAAGGAAGAGCAGTGGCGTCTATGACGAACGAGACGCTCTGACGGTTGTTGTAGCTACTGGAGCCACTCTGGTATATGGTAATGTCCACCGCGCCGCTCAGATTCGTCGTAGAGGAGGATGAGGTATGAGAGTAATAGAGGTAGGTGGTCGACACAAATCGGCCGTTTCCGTCAACAATGCCCACACCAGCCATGAATCTCTTGCCTGGGGCTCCCCAAATATCTATGATACCGCTTCCTGCCTGTGACCCCTCGAAGTCGAGCATCGTATACAGATTGGTATCAGTAGCGGTAAACGTCTTGCTGATATGCAGACTGTCCTCGCCTTCATTACCAGCGGCGCCCACCAGGACGACACCCCGTCTGGTAGAGAGCATTGTGTCGCAGAGACGGTCAAACGTCGATGTTCCGTCGTGGGGACCCACATGGCTGCCGAGACTGAGGTTGATGACGCAAGGTTTGCCTACCGATTGGGCATAATCAACGATATACTTTATGCCGTCAAAAGTAGCCGACGACGCCAAGGTGGTGGTGACCAGCACAATGTCGGCTGCCGGCGCCACACCGCGGTAAGTCGCTCCGGTAGCATTATTGCCACCACATCCGGCAGCGATACCCGTCACATGGGTACCGTGACTCATAGTGGCGATATCTGTCTGTGCAGCCAAGATGCTCGACGTGGTGGTATATTCAGCGCCGTAAGTGTATCCCGTCGGAGGAGTGCCACTCGTGGCTTTCTGGTTCCAGACCCGTTTCACTCGCAATGTGGTGCCGGTGCTGTCGTAGAATGCCGGATGGCCATACTCGAAGCCGTTGTCCACGACACCCACCACTACGCCACTGCCATTGTAGCGACGGTCAACACCGGAGCCGTTGTAGAGGGTATTGATTCTATTGGAGGCACGCGCCTGATTAATGACCAGATGCTCTGGTGATCCGATGTCAATCAACTCACACAGTCTTGACGTAGCCAAGTCCGCATAGCGGGCAAGGGGGACAAGTATGGAGAGCGTGTTTCCAACACAGCCCTTGACCGTGACCTCATAGGTTTCCAGCTGACGAATATCAACACCACTCTTCAACTGCACAAATGCGTTGACGCTAATGGCATCGCCTTCGCCCACCAAGCGGTAGCGTTCGCAAAGTGTCTTAGTGTCTGTGTGGCGCAAAGTGAGTTCGGCCAACAAAAAAGCGCTGGTGCTGCTCAGCCCTTGAGCCGAGATACCTATACCGGCAGGTGCAACTTGCATTTCCGGAATTTGGAGTTCTTGCGCATGAACGCTGGTTGAAGCCAGCAACATTACCGCAAAGAGAATAATGATTCTACGCATGGTTTATCTGTTTTTGACGTTTTACTATTTTATTTTCAGCGGGAAGGAGACATCAATTTCCGATGCCACTCCCGAATCAATCAATGCTGCCAGCCGCCGTGTTGGAATAAGTGCGGTGACTGTCGCTCCCTGCCGCGCTCCCGTTTTGATGCGGTAGGGCTTCAGCGCATGCTCCGTGCGGCCGTCAGCCAGCGTGACGTAGGCCTGCACATAATACCTGCCGCATTTTCTTTGCAACGCGTAGCGCTCAATAAGCCGGATGTCGCCCTTCCTCACATCGCGCCCCATCCTGTCCAGCTCCGACCGCAACATAGCGGCAGCAGCCGAGATACGGGTGTTGTTAGGGTGCTTTGCCGAAGTGTCGCTCACCGCCATATCAGGCAGAGGCCCCAAATCATGCTGCGCCGACATAGGCAATGCCATAAGCAGCAGTAGTGAAAAAATAATCGCCGGTCTCATACAATCTGTTTGTGTTCTGTTTTTCCTATGGATATCGTTTTACCGACCATCCTGTCTTTGCGGGATTTCCCCTGGTATGCGAGCATAGCGTTTTTGATTAGAAAACTCACAACCACGTTATAAAGTATGTTTTCTAATCGTATCCCACTCTTTTTAACGGATGCAAAGATACAAAAAAAGGAGATGCCGACAAAAGGCGACCGATGCCCCGTTTTCATGAAGGCAGTTTTTGCATCGACTATAGTCAGTTTGCAAATCGACTATAGTCAGTTTGCAAATCGACTATAGTCGGTTGCAAAATCGACTGCAGTCGATAGGCAAACTGACTGCAGTCGATTTTGGAAACCGCTTTGATTCTTCTATATAATATTTCCTCTTGGAAATGAGGTTACCCTCTTAGGGACAACATTCCCTTCGATAAGCATTCATCACTGGAGGATTACAACTTTCCGTGCCGGGCGGTTGCCGACCTGAACCATATAGACACCGATGGGCAGGGATTCGCCGTCGGTCGAGCCGGCAACAAATCGGCGAATGCGACGCCCCATGACGTCGAACACCCTCACTTCATCAGTCGTTCCCTCGACCACGAGGCGTCCGTCACGCGTGTAGATGCTGATACCGTCATAGCCGATGTGGTCGATACCCTCCTCGGGGGCGGACTCGAAATAGGCAGTGTAAGTACTGTTCCCGTACACGGTGATGGTCCGTGGATTGTCGGAGTTGCCATCCTGCCATGAAGTGAAGATGAAACCCTCGTTGGGAATAGCGCGGATGTTAATCTGGCGGCCATATACATAGGAGCCGCCACCCTCAACGGAGCCCATGGCGCGATTGGAGGAAATCACCGTGATGACATATACGTCGGGCTCGAAATAGGCAGTGTAGGTACAGTCCCCAGTCACGGTAATGGTACGTGGATTGGCAGTGTTGCCGTCTTGCCAGCGAGTGAAGCGTATACCTTCGTTGGGGACAGCGCGGATGGTTGTCCTGGTGCCAGGGGCAAAGGAGCCGCCACCTTCAACAGTACCCATAGTGATGTTGTCGGAGACCACCGTAATGGTATATGCGTCGGCCTCGAAATAGGCGGTATAGGTGCGGTCGGCGGTCACCGTGATGGTACGCGGATTGGCGGTGTTGCCGTCCTGCCAGCGGATGAAGTGGTATCCTGTGTTGGGGATGGCGCTGATGGTCGTTTGAGTTCCCTCTTCGAAGGTGCCCCCACCTTGAACGGTACCCATGGTGGGATTGTTGGAAACCACGGTGATGGTGTACTCCGGCGTAGGCGGCACGGTGGTGATGGCGTGGATAAGCCACGTGGTAAAAGTCCAGTCGTTGCTGGGGTCAAATTCCCATCCATTGTCGCCATAGGATTCGTTGAAGTGCGACCATCCATATTGCGATGTCCACACATAGTTGCCATTGGGATTACCGCAATAGTTGCCACTGGTCAATGGTGTCATGTGCGGGTATGCCGTGGTGTGGCGGCAGCTAATGACAATCCAAAGAGGTTGCGATGACGAGATGGCAACAGGGGTAGAGAAATTAACTGTGCGCCAACCAGATGCGGCGACCGACAAAGTCTCGCTGCGCAAAATGTTCGAGGGACTGTCGTTGCCACCCTGACACACCTGTATGGTATACTGACACGCAGACATATTGTTGGCGCCGACCACTGGCATGAAGTAGGCCTCGACAGCCGACACCACAGTACAACCCGCCAACGCAGCGGTGTCGTACTTGACCCCCCAGCGGTAGTAAGTGCTCGTATCCGAGAGACGCTTATAGCTATTGAGACTCCTATCATCGTAGTGCAAGGTGTCATTGCTGTTGACAGGCACAAAGACCGCCGTCAGCGTAACGGTGTCATGCAGGAACCCCGTCCGCCCCACCGACAACAAATCGGCACGGCTGTAGCGGTCAAAAGCACCGGAGTCGATGCATATCTGTGGAACATCCCAGTGGTCTACGCGAGCGTGAGCATACGGGTGGGCCACAATCCAAGGATCCCCGTACAATACTTCGCCTATACGCCATAGCACATTATAATCGTTGTTGATGTACCAGCCGCTGACGTTGGTCACATAACCCAGCGAGGTATCGTTGGCCACTACATTGAGATAGAACATATCGGGTGTGCGGAAGACGGCCGTGAAGGTACTGTCCGACGTCAGCCGCACCGTGCGCGGATTGGCTGTGACGCCGTCGCTCCAGTGGATAAACACATAGCCGCTGTCGGGCGGTACAGCGGTGATGGCCACGGTAGTGTCGGTCGGGTAGACACCGCTGCCTGTACCACCTATCACCGTCAAGACGTGCGGACGGAACATGCCGTCAGTAATAGCTCGGATGGGGAACACGTTGGAGGCCATCACCGGCGCATGCACAGGCCAAGTAACTGAGACCGACATACTATGGTTGGTATCCAAAAGTATGGTGTCGTCCATGTACATCGTGTTCCAAAATCCCGGATACAAGGCACGGGATGTCTTGCTGTAGGTGCTGTCGCCGTAGTAGACCTCCACGGTGTGCATGCCAGTGTCTATAGTAAAGTACATCACAGCCGTCAGTTGTCGGCGACCCGCCAGCAAACTGTCGGCAAAGGTTGCAGTGCGCGAGATAGGTAGCAGACGGTTGCCAAACCACGATGGATTGGTATAATAGGAATTCACCCACGCGCCGTTGTCCCACTGCAATGTGTCGGTGGCATCGGCACGGACAAAAGTGGCTGTGAGGTTCATATTGCCATACAGAGGCAGCGCACGGGGATTCCAGCCCACGCCGTCGCTCCAGTGGTCAAAACGATAGCCACTTGCAGGAGTGGCCGTAAAGGTGACCATGTCACCTGCATTATAGATACCTGCACCGCTCACCGTGCCGCCCTGTGTGGCCGCAAGTGTCACGGTATACTGCGACGCCGCGACGCTGCTGTCGGGCTCAATGCCAATGATGGCAGATTGCCCCATGGTATAACTGTTTTCGACATTGCCGCCGGCGCCACTGCCTTCCGGGTCGAGAGCGTCGCTGTAGAAATAGCCGTCACAATAGCCGCCCCAACCCCAGTTGATGTGGAGCCGCTGCTGGCCATCGTATCCGTCGCATACAAAGGCATGCGCTACGGAGACGCCAGAACCATCGTAAAGCACTGGACGCAGCGAGTCTATCTCGTGCCGTATGACGTCGAACCATTCCTGCTGACTGTAGCTACCCCGTGAAATGCTGCGCACCGTGTTGGCATAACGGAAATACTGCTTCAATGCGTGCTCCGAACAGGCATACGTCTTTCCTCCCGAGACATCGTAAGCACTACTCATGTTAGCGCCATACCCCATTTCGACGGCTACGCCCACATGGTACATCAGCTGCGCCACTGCCGCCACCTGAGCGGGGGTGCTGGAGGAGGTCAGGGCGTTTGGCATCTGGCTCCACGCGTAGGTGGTAGAGTCAAAGTGTGCCGTCTCTGTGCCATAACTGCTGCTATATGTGTGACTGCCACGGCCGGTGACGGGATGGTTCCAATACTTCATCACCTGCGCTGTGGCGGTGGCTACGCATCCGGTGAGGACGTGGGCATTCTGGCTGCTGCTGTCAACAGGACAGAGGGTGTTGTAGAAGGGTAACTGGTTCCAGGTTGTGGTCATCAGCGGTCCGACGGTGGAGACCAGCGTGTCGGAAGCATCCCACCGTCTGCCGGACGTGTGTCCTGTCAACACCGCCATTTCAATCTGGCTGTCGTAACCTAGCAGCCAGTTGCGCATAGCTGAATGTAATGTGTCGCCGACTGGTGCACAGGCACTCCAGCCGAGCACGGGACGCGCTACATCGTCGGCGCTGACAATCACAAATCCGCCCTTCTCGCCTACAAAGAGATGCAGATGTGCGAACTCCGTCGGTCGCTCCGCGAGAGCGCCCTGCAATCCTTGTGCACGCCAAAAAGTCGTTGCCGTTTGGAGTGCACGCCGGCTGTCAACCGGCAAGGCCATCGCGCCAAGAGTCAGCAACAAAAACATCAGAAATGTAAATGTACGTTTCATATGATTAGGTATTAATTATTGATAATCTGCAAAAACAAACCGCCCCGCCACTCCATCCAGTGGCAAGTACAAACCATTGACAAATAATTATGAAAAAGAGACTCTCCCTGGCGACTGCGGGGCTCTTTCATGAAAGATATAATGCTAAAAATCAAGTTGCTATAAAGTTGTCGGGCATACATACATTTCGCATTGACGGTGGCAAAGGTACAAAAAAAAGGAATATCACACAAGAAAAACGAAGGTCGTCGACACCATTTTCTTCCAAGGTCGTTTTTTGCATCGACTATAGTCGGTTTACAAATCGGCTATAGTCGGTTGCAAAATCGACTGCAGTCGATAGGAGGGTACGCTGGCTGCGACCTGCAAGGCCATAGCGCCGCGCCCCCGGGCAAAACCGGAGGGGCCTGAAAAGGGTCTTCAGGTGAAGTGTTCGGGGACTCTTCAGCTGATGTGTCCACGGACACTTCACCTGAAGTCCCATTTTCGGGAGGTGGCGGTAAAACGGACCATTCCACCGGTGGGTGTCAAACATCCTCGGTGTTCTTGCGGCTGCTGTCGATGGCCTCGCTGACATTGATTACATAGTCGCCCAGCTTCTCATAAAGTGCGTAGATACCGCTGTAGGCGTTGCCGATGGAGAAATCGTAGACACCGAGTTTCAACGCGTCGAGATGGCGGGCACGCAGCACATCGCGGTAATTGTTGATGTCGTGCTCAGCAGCATAGGCGGCATCGAGGTCGATGTGGCTGTAGTCGGTATGGAGGTTGGCGTCCATCACATCGAGCGAATGCTGCACAAGGTCGTTCATGTGGCTCAGGTTATCGTTCATCCCCTGGTCGAAATGAACAGCCGTCTCGCGCTTGTTCTTGCGCTGCATGGCTATCTGGTAGATGGCGTCGCCGATGCTCTCCAGATTGTCCACAATACGGAGCATGGAGCTGATGCGTTGGGAGCCCTCTTTGGAGAGGTCGCCCGTGGCTATCTTGGTGAGGAACTGGGATATTTCCATCTCCATACGGTCGGTGATGCCTTCGTACTTGGCAATGCGTTCCACCCGTTCCTCGAACTCGGCGTCATCCTTGGCCGTGCGCAGCCCGGGGAGGAAAGTGTACATGCGGAGCACACGCTTGGAGAAGTTCTCAATCTCCTTCTGGGCTGCCTGCATATTGAGCTCGGCCGTGTTGAGGAAGCCGCTGCCGATATAGGTGAGGCGGAATTCGTCTTCGCCCTCTTCCTCGGCGGGCTTGACCATCCAGTTGACCACCCTGACGATGGCTGGGATGAACCAGGCGAGTATCAGCGTGTTGACGACGTTGAAGAACGTATGGAAGAAACACAGGGCCAATGGGATGGCTGTGGGATTGTAGCCGGCATCCGTCGGCAAGAGATAGGGGTCGGCACACATGCCCGTGGTGGCTTCGGCGATAACAGCCATCACCGGACGGAAGACGATGAGCGTGATCAGCACGCCCACCACGTTGAACACCAGGTGAGCCCGTGCGGCACGCTTGCCCATGGCGTTGGAGACGATGGCGGCGAGATTGGCCGTGATGGTGGTACCGATGTTCTGCCCCATGACGAGGGCCACAGCCATATCAAACCCTATCCATCCGTTGTAACACATCACCAGCGTGATGGCCATCATGGCGGCACTGGCCTGCACCAGACAAGTGAGCAAAGCGCCGACGACAATGAAGATGAGTATAGACCAGAAGCCGAAGTCGCTCAACCGGCCGAGGAACTCCAGAAAACGAGGATATTGCTGCAAGTCGGGCATGGCCTGCTGCAGGTACTCCATGCCCACCAGAAGCAACGCAAGACCCACAAAGAACTCACCGATAGACTTGAGTTTGTCCGTCTTGGCAAACATGAACCCCAGCGCAATAGCGCCGCAAAGCATCGGGAGACTAAAAATACCGTCGCCCGTACCCAAACCGAAGAGATAGATAATCCACGCCGTCACCGTGGTGCCGATATTAGCGCCCATGATGACCGCTATGGCTCCCGCCAGCGAGAGCAGGCCGGCATTGACGAAGCCTACCACCATGACCGTCGTTGCCGACGACGACTGGATAGCGGCAGTCACCGCCGTGCCGGTGAGGATGCCGCTGGCTGGGCTGTTGGTGATATGCCCCAGGATATTGCGCATACGGTTGCCCGCCACCTTCTGCAAACCCTCGCTCATAAGCTTCATGCCGAAGAGGAATACCGCCAGCGCACCGGCAAAATTAACTATAATCAATAATATCTGTCCAAATGTCATTGTTGTATTGTTTACTTTATCAGTCGGTTGCACAGAAGTAGCGCCTGTGCCATCTGGGTGCAAAAATAGTCAAACCGAAGCTACTCCAACCGCAACGGCTGTTAAGTTTTTGTTACGTTTTCGCAACATGATGCGCCCCCATGCCGCACATGAACGGGAACGCCTGAGACAGACAAAATTGCGAAAAACCGGAGACTAAACCCACCATTTTGGCACTCATTCTTGATGCGTTTAAGTATTTTTAACTACACATAAGTGCATGTAAGCGCATATTTTGGATGAAAAAGAGAGATTTTTTTCGCAACAGATGTCCCCATTATCGAAAAAAATAGTATTTTTGCAACCGATTTCCGACCAAGGAACATCGAAACACAAACCAACGAACAAAAAACTTTAACGAACAATATGTATCTTACAAAGGAAAAGAAAGCAGAAATTGCCGCCCAGTATGGCAAGAATGCTCAGGATACCGGCTCCGCCGAGGCACAGATTGCCCTGTTCACCTACAGAATCCAGCATCTTACCGAGCTGATGAAATCAAACAAAAAAGACCAAGTGACCGAGCGCGCGCTGGTAGGCCTCGTAGGTAAGCGTCGCCGTATGCTGGACTACTTGAAAGATGTCGACATCGAAAGATATCGTGCCATCATCAAGAAGCTCAATTTGAGAAAATAATAGTTTTTCATATTTATTTGGTTATGGTTGGGATTGCTCGCTATATGCGGGCAGTCCTTTTTTTGGGGCCGTTGGGAATACAACATTTTCCAGTCAGATACGTTATAGATGGAAAAATGCCACCGCGTGGAAAAGCAAGTGCAGAACAACGAGACAACCAGCATTGAAAACATACCAGAAAACCCATGAATATGCTACGAAACATCATCTTGGTGGGAACGGGTAGTTTTGCCGGCGGAGCGTTGCGATATGCCGTCTCGTTGATAATAAAACACTCCGGCGGATTTCCGTGGGCGACATTCATTGTCAACTTGCTGGGATGTCTGCTGATTGGCTTGATCGGTGGCTTCTCCAGCCGATGTTCTTGTGCCTCGCAGCAAATGATGCTATTACTTAGCGTTGGTTTCTGCGGAGGGTTCACTACCTTTTCTTCCTTCTCGAAGGAGTCCCTGCAGATGATGCAAGCGGGCAACTGGACTGGTTTTGCGCTATATGTGGCCGGAAGTGTCGTAATAGGCATCCTGCTGGCCGCCACAGGATACCAAGTCTCCAAATAATCAACACCGTATACCTATGAACAAGATGAATATTCCTTTGATGGCTACGCTACTGGCGTTGTCTGTCATAGTATGCCCGATTCTGTACTTTACCGTGGGGCCAGAACTAGATGGTGCGCAGCTGGAGGTACTGCGGACGCTGGGCATCATCGCGGCGTGCAGCGCAGCGTTCTGCTTCGTGGTGGGCGAAGCCACCGGCAACAACAGCCAGATGGACAAGCTGTGGAGCTTGCTGCCCGTAGCCTACACCTGGGTGACGGCTGCCAAGGGCGGCATGAGTGTCCGCCTGGTGGTGATGGCCGTGCTGGCCACGCTGTGGGGCGTGCGACTCACTATCAACTTTGCCCGCAAAGGTGCCTATCGGCTCAAGTTTTGGGAGGGGACAGAGGACTACCGCTGGGCTGTCGTCCGTTCTGGTCCTGCCTTCAGGAAACGATGGGCGTGGATGCTGTTCGACCTCGGATTCATCTCTATCTACCAGAACGCGCTGGTGCTGATGACCACCTTGCCAGCGCTGGTGGCCATGCGTTCGGACGCACCCTTCGGAGCGATAGACGCGGTGGCTGCCGTGCTGATGCTGGGATTCATCGTCTGGGAGACCGTCGCCGACGAGCAGCAATGGCGTTTCCAAACCCACAAATGGACTATGATTGGCGAAGGCAAACGGCTGGAGGAGCTGCCCGCACCCTACAACAAAGGTTTCAACACCACAGGGCTCTGGGGGCGCAGCCGCCATCCCAATTACTTCGCCGAGCAGGCCATCTGGGTGAGCTTCTACCTATTCAGCATCGGCGCTGGTGCGGGTATCGCCAATTGGAGCATGATAGGGGCGCTGTTGCTCGTGGTGTTGTTCCAGGGCAGTTCGTCGCTGGCTGAGGAAATCAGCGGCAGCAAGTACCCCGAATACCAACGGTACTGCCGGAAAGTTCCCCGCTTCTTTCCGGGAAAGAGATACTGCGATAAAGAGAAGAGCTTACATTAATCAACGAAAACCCGCAAAAGGTATTCTTGACTTTTGGCTACCGTATTTTTGAACTGCAACGCGCAACGCGACCATTGAGGAGCGAGTTGTTGCAAAGGCGCAGCGACGCTCAAATTTTTTTCGCAAACATTCGTAGACCGCAATGGGGGCGTTGTATCTTTGCTTCATCGTTTGTCGCGAGCGAGAATAGTAAAAACAGCTGACGCACAATGCCGTGGTGTACTTTCAGACGATGGTTGCCCCAGACCGCGACTACAACGCCTGGAAAAAAATTTCTAACTCTAACCTAAGTCTAACCTAACTCTAACTTTACTCTGACTTAACCCAAGCACAAAATATGGCATGAAAAATTCCTCCCTCATGATGCACAACCTGACAGAAGAAAAAAAACGCTGATTCGGCGGAAATGGCCATTGGGGGAAACTACCATACAATTGAGGGGGTCAAACCGAGAAATCTATATGTAATTTGGCGATTCAAACCGAGAAATTTATATATAATTTGGCGGTTTAAACCGAGAAATTCATATATAATTTGGCGATTATTCGGAAATATTTTGTATTTTTGCACTCTGAAAACGATACAATCATGATACAACGAGATATCGGACAACTTATTAAGAATGACTTTGGTAGCGGATATGTCATAGTCGTGATGGGAGCCCGGCAAGTGGGGAAAACTACCTTGCTTGACAGTATCACGGAAAACGAAACGGGGGTTCTGAAGCTGAACTGCGACGATTCTGACGACCGAATGAGCATCGAGAACAAGACTTCCACAGAATTGCGGCAACTGATTGAGGGGCATCGGATTGTCATCATCGACGAGGCGCAACGTGTGAAGAATATCGGTCTGACGTTGAAACTGATTGCCGACATGAAACTGAACACACAGGTGCTTGTGACGGGATCGGCCTCTTTTTCCCTCGCCAACGAAATCAACGAACCTGCCACAGGGCGGCTGCTCGAATACCAGCTGTTCCCGCTGTCGCTTCACGAACTGATACAGGACACCTCGCAACGAGAGGAACACCGGCTTTTGAAACAACGGCTCGTTTATGGCATGTACCCACGTGTGATTACCCACCCGGCCGATGCACGGCGCACACTAACAAATCTTGCCAACAACTACCTTTACCGCGACTTGCTGGAATATCGGGGCGTTAAGAAACCCGATGTGCTGCAGAAACTGGTGCAGGCCTTAGCGTTACAACTTGGCAACGAGGTGTCGTACAACGAACTGTCGCGACTCGTTGGCATCGACAAAGAAACGGTAGAGAGCTACATCGACCTGCTGGAGAAATGCTATGTTGTGTTCCGTCTGCGCGCCTATAGTCGCAATCTAAGGACAGAGATAAAACGCGGCCGCAAAATCTATTTCTACGACAACGGCATTCGAAATGCCCTTATCTCGAACTTTGCCCCATTGGAGCAACGCAACGACGCGGGGGCGCTGTGGGAAAACCTGATGGTCAGCGAACGTATGAAGCGCAACGCTTACCGTCAGAGCTATGCCCAGATGTATTTTTGGCGCACCATGCAGCAGCAGGAGATAGACCTTGTGGAAGAGATGGACGGTCGTCTGGCGGCCTTCGAGTTCAAATGGGGGAAGGCAAAAGCCAAGCTGCCCAAACCCTTTGCCGACAATTATCCAGAGTGCGGTTTCAAGGTCATTTCTCCGGATGACTATGTGGACTTTATCTCATAAATCCTTCAGACAATCGGACACTTGTAGAAAACAACCAACTACTCCTCAAAGACAACAAAAAAACAAGAGAATATGCAAGGCAATTTCACCTACAACAACCCCACCAAGCTGTACTTTGGCGAGGACGCCATCGGCCACCTGACCGAGGAATTGAACAACTACGGACCTACGGTGATGCTCTCCTACGGGGGCGGCAGCATCAAACGCAACGGTATCTACGATGCCGTCGCTGCCGCCCTGCGCGAAGCGGGCAAGACGGTGGTCGAAGACGCAGGCGTAATGCCCAATCCCACCTACGAGAAGGTGCTGGAGGGCTGCCGCCGGGTGCGCGACAACAAGGTGGACCTCATCCTCGCCGTCGGCGGCGGATCCACCATCGACTACGCCAAGGCGGTGAGCGCATCGGCCTACTGCGAGGACGACGCCTGGGAGAAATATTGGGTAAACCAGGGCACACCCTCATGCCCGACCGTGCCCATCGGCGCCGTGCTCACCATGGTGGGCACCGGCAGCGAGATGAACGGCGGCAGCGTTATCACCAACCGCAAGGAGGGCTTCAAACGGGGCAAAGTGTTCGGTCCCGACCTCTATCCGCGTTTTGCCATACTCAATCCACGCTTCACCATGACGGTGCCGCAATACCAGATGGTGGCGGGATTTTTCGACATCATGAGCCATCTGATGGAACAGTATTTCGCCGGCACGGCCGACTGCACCACCGACTACATCAACGAGGGGCTCATGCGATCGCTCATCCACAGCAGCCGCATCGCCGCCCGCAACCCACAAGACTACGAGGCCCGCGCCAACATCATGTGGACAGCCACCTGGGCGCTGAACACCCTGCTCAAATGCGGCAAGGGAGGCGACTGGGAGGTGCACCAGATAGGCCACGCCATCGGCCTGGTGACCGACGCCACCCACGGCATGACGCTGGCATCGGTGTCGCTGCCGTACTACCGCCATGTGATGCACGACGGGCTGCACCAGTTCGTGCGCTTTGCGGAGAACGTGTGGGGCGTGCGTCGCGAAATGACGCAACCCGACGGAAACAACGCCGCCCGGCAGGCCGAACGCAAGAGCGACGAGCAGATGGCCACAGAAGGTCTCGCCTGTCTGGAGCAATGGATGAAGGAGATAGGCGTGGTGATGCACAGCCGCGAACTCGGCGTCACCGAGGAAAACCTGCAGCAGGTGGCCGACGCTGTGCTCATTCTCCCTGTTGGCTACCGCACCCTCACCCGCGACGAAGTGTTGGAGATACTGAAAGAAAGTATGTAAAACAATATATATTATGAAACGCATTATGACCATCATCTGCACGGCTACCCTGCTCTTCAGCATGGGCGCCTGCGCACAGAACAAAACCGAAAAACAACAAAACACCCATACCATGAAGAAAACATTAGTGACCTATTTCTCGGCCACGGGCAACACCCGCGCCGCCGCCGAACGTCTGGCCAAGGAACTCAACGCCGACCTCTTCGAGATAGCCCCCGAAGTGCCCTACACCGATGCCGACCTCAACTGGCGCGACAAGAACTCGCGCTCTACCATCGAGATGAGGGACAAGAGCTCACGCCCCGCCATCGCAGGCAAGTGCGACAATATCGCCGACTACGACACCGTATGGATTGGTTTCCCCGTATGGTGGTACACCGCCCCCACCATCGTCAACACCTTCATCGAGGCACACGACCTCAGCGGCAAGGTGCTCAACGTCTTCGCCACCAGCGGCGGCAGCGATGTCAAGGATTCCTACAACGACCTCAAGAAGGCCTACCCACAGTACACCTGGGGCGAAAGCCGACTAATGAACTAAACTAGCAAGATGAAAAGATTCGCTTTAATACTTTTCGCAGCTGCGACGATGCTCGTCGGCTGCAATTCCGGGAGCGCGGACGGCCCGTCCGCTAAAGCCAACGACGAGGCCATCGTTTACCTGACCAAGGACATCAGCCCCGAAGGGTTGGTCAACATCTACAAGGCACTGGGCGTGGAGGCCACGGGGCGTGTGGCGGTGAAAATCTCCACCGGCGAGGGCAGCAACCCCAACTACCTCAAGCCCGAACTTATCAAAGACCTCGTACAGCTGGTCGACGGCACCATCGTGGAATGCAACACCGCCTATAGTAGCGGCCCCGCCGACCTGCAGGACGACCGCAACACCTCGGCCAACCACTGGGAAGTGATCCGTCGTCACGGCTTTCTTGATCTCTTTCCCGTCGACATCATGGATGAGTACGACGAGATGCGCATTCCTGTGAAAGACCAAAGTCATATCAAGTACGACATCGTGGGCGGACACATGGCCAACTACGACTTCATGATTGC
>CACXCY010000052.1 GCA_902766265.1 uncultured Bacteroidota bacterium | reverse complement strand
TCGTTGAGTTTGAACTTGATATGATGTACGTCACTATTACAAGCAGTCAAAAAGAGGCAGATTAATAAAGAGAACACTATTTTAGTTCGTGTAATTAAGGATGTGTTCAATTCTCCCATATGAATCGGAGGAAATTCCTCTTTATTATGAGCGTTTAAAATAGGTTCCTGTTCCATACTAATGAACTTCTATAATTCACTATAGGGATAATATCGCAGATTCACAAAGTAAAAAAATACCCAGCACAACAAGTGAAACAGAATTAACAGCAATGCAGTTTTCCATTCCTTTTTGGCCAGTGCCGTAAAAAAAACCGTACCTCTCCATAAAAAAGAAAGGCAACCTATTAGAAGCGACAATTGGATAAATGGAGCCCAATCAATCAAATAGTCTGAATTATTGGCATACGAATAGAAATCACCCGTCAAATCAAACAAATAGCACAGCGTTGTCATACAGACAGGTACCCACCAATATCTCAACAGCCAAGCAAAGAAGCGTCCGATTAGGTAATGTCCCTGCTTCGTGTTGTCTCCTATAATGTCTTGTTGGTTCATGATTGCTTGTTTTAATCATGATTTGTATGCACGGAAGTGGAGAACCCGTGTGTTGTCACAGGTTAGCGCAGGGCTTCGATTTGGGCTTTGAGGGCGGCAATCTTCTGCTCTGCATCGGCCTGCTTCTTGCGCTCTACAGCCACCACTTTCTCGGGGGCTCCGTTGACGAATTTCTCGTTGCCGAGTTTCTTCATCACGCTCGCCAGGAATCCTTCGGTGTATTTCAACTCCTCTTCGAGTTTCTTGATTTCGTCCTCTTTGTTGATGTTGATGTTTACGGGGACGAAGCATTCGGTGGTGCCTACCATGAAGCTCAGAGCGCCATCCATCTTGTCCTTTGTGGTCTCGATTTTCGAGAGGTTGGCCAATTTGGTGATGATGCCGTTGAACTGGAGGGGGGCATTGCCTTTCACGTAGAGGTCGAGGGCTTCCTTGGGGGAGAGACCTTTGGTGTTGCGCAGCGCACGCACTCCGGCGACCATCTCTTGTGCCATAGTGAATTCGTCAAGGAAGCGCTGGTCGAAGAACACGCTTGTCGGCATGGGTTGCGTCATGATGCTCTGTCCGGCGCGGCATACGGGACGCAGGGTGTGCCATATCTCCTCGGTGACGAAGGGCATGAAAGGGTGCAGTATGCACATCAGTTTTTCGAAGATGTCGAGGGTGCAAGCCATTGTCTCGCGGTCGATGGGGGTGCCGTAGGCGGGTTTGACCATCTCCAGATACCACGAGCAGAAGTCGTCCCACACCAGTTTGTAAGAGGCCATAAGGGCTTCGCTCAGTCGGTAGGACTCAAAGTCGCGCTCCACCTCTTCGAGCACGCAGGCCATGCGCTGTTCCATCCATTGTATACTCAATTCGTTTTCGTGGCTCTGCTGGAGCTCGTCGCTCACAGCCCATCCTTTCACCAGTCGCAGGGCGTTCCAAATCTTGTTGGCGAAGTTGCGACCCTGTTCGCAGATGCTCTCGTCGAACGGCAGATCGTTGCCTGCGGGGGCGGTGAGCAGCATGCCCATACGCACGCCGTCGGCGCCGTATTTGTCTATAAGCACCAGCGGGTCGGGGCTGTTGCCGAGCTGTTTGGACATCTTGCGACCCAGTTTGTCGCGTACGATGCCTGTGAAATACACATTCTTGAAAGGTACCTCCTTACGGTACTCCTCGCCGGCCATAATCATGCGCGCCACCCAAAAGAAGATGATGTCGGGTGCCGTAATCAGGTCTTCGGTGGGGTAGTAGTATTTGATTTCCTTGTTGTCGGGGTTGCGAATGCCGTCAAATAAGCTGATGGGCCACAGCCATGAGCTGAACCAGGTGTCGAGCACATCCTCGTCCTGAACCAGCTCGTCGGCGCTCTTCACGACGCCGGGGTATTTCTCGCACGCCAGGCGGTAGGCCTCTTCGCGGCTCGGAGCCACCACCACCTCTTTGTTGGGCAGGTAGTAGGCGGGTATGCGCTGTCCCCACCACAGCTGGCGGCTGATGCACCAGTCTTTGATGTTCTCCAGCCAGTGGCGGTAGGTGTTCTTGAATTTCTCCGGATGGAAACGTATGGTGTTGTCCTCCACCACTTCGAGCGCTTTGGCGGAGATGTCGCGCATCTTGACAAACCATTGTGCGCTCAGTTTGGGCTCTATCACCACGTTGGTGCGCTCGCTGTAGCCCACGTTGTTGGTGTAGTCCTCCACCTTCTCCAGGAGGCCTGCCTCTTCGAGATCCTGCACTATCTGCTTGCGGCAGGCGAAGCGGTCCATGCCTGCGTATTTGCCGCCATTGTCGTTGAGCGTGCCGTTGTCGTTGAAGATGTCTATGCTCTCCAGGTGGTGGGTCAGTCCCAGGTTGTAGTCGTTGATGTCGTGGGCAGGCGTCACTTTCAGGCATCCAGTGCCGAACTCGATGTCCACATATTCGTCCTCGATGACGGGGATGACGCGACCCACGATGGGCACCACCACCTTCTTGCCCCGCAGGTGAGTGTTCTTGGGGTCGTTGGGGTTGATGCACATGGCGGTGTCGCCCATGATGGTCTCCGGTCGGGTGGTGGCCACCACGGCATATTTGCCTGGTTCACCCTCAATCATGTAGCGCAGATAGTAGAGTTTGCCGTGACTTTCCTTGTATATCACCTCCTCGTCGCTCACGGCTGTCAGCGCCTGCGGGTCCCAGTTCACCATGCGCACTCCGCGGTAGATAAGCCCCTTGTTGTAGAGGTCGCAGAACACGCGTATCACGCTCTCGTAGCGAATGTCGTCCATGGTGAACGCCGTGCGGTCCCAGTCGCACGAAGCTCCCAGCTTGCGGAGCTGTTGCAGGATGATGCCGCCGTATTTCTCTTTCCACTCCCATGCGTATTTCATGAACTCGTCACGGGTGAGTCCTCTTTTGTCGATGCCCTGGTCCTTGAGCATCTTCACCACTTTGGCCTCGGTGGCGATGCTGGCGTGGTCTGTGCCGGGCACCCAGCAGGCGTTCTTGCCCATCATGCGTGCGCGACGCACCAGGACATCCTGTATGGTGTTGTTCAGCATGTGCCCCATGTGGAGTACGCCCGTCACGTTGGGTGGCGGTATGACCACCGTGTAGGGCTGGCGGTCGTCGGGTTCGGAGTGGAACAGTTTCTTTTCAATCCAGAAGGCATACCATCTGTCTTCCACGGCATGCGGGTCGTATTTTGATGCGATTTCCATATATAGATAATGATGTTTTTCCAACGGGTGAAACAAAAAAAGGGTAAGCTGTTTATATCGCACCGCTACAACCAAACACCCTTGCTGTATT
>CACXCY010000051.1 GCA_902766265.1 uncultured Bacteroidota bacterium | reverse complement strand
TGGTGGATGCTGCCGCCGACCATCTTGACAGCGTCTGGCAAGGTCGCCGCTGCTCCAAATGCAAGCGAAAACCCTTCTGTGGAGATAGAATAGGGTAGATTACGTGCTTTAAACCTGCGCATTGTCAAAGATTGTTGTGTACAAGAACCTGCGCATTGTCAAAGATTATTGCATATAAAAACCTGCGCATTGTCAAAGATTGTTGTGTATGGAAACATGCGCATTGTCAAAGGTTACATTGTTTTGTAGGGTTTATAATGCTCTAAATGTGGGCAAAAACTATTTGATGGCTATAGGGTAGGGTAGTTAAGATTCAATTTACGAAAAAAAAATCAGCGGTGTGTCACGAAGTGGCACACCGCTGCTGTATTTTTGCATCTTGAACACTACGGAAGTTGAACGCAACGTAACCCCGCTTAATTTGCTGCGATATAGTGCCGTCAATGAAAGTAACAAAACAATTAAACACACAATACTATGGATAATATTGTATCACCAACAGAACCGAGAAAAGCTTGGGAAGGGGTGCCGGGATTCAAATCTTTTGCTACTCCTGTAACCGTTAAAGAAGCTCTGGAAGCTATTCAGGGAGACTTCCTAGTTGATAAACAACCTCTGATGAGAATGCCAGATCATGTTCTGCGCTCTCTTTTGACAACAGGAAAAGTTCCTCCAGACATTACACTGTCGGCGTTGTCACGAATGGTTGTCCATAGCCACCAGGCAACGGTAAACACCCGAGATGACGAGACTCTTGGCGTGGTGGGTAAAGACTATGGTATTGTGCAGAATGTACATGCATTCGAATTTATAGATTTTCTGTGTAATACGGATGTGAATGGTGGGCGTCCGATAATTGAAGCATGCGGACAAGTCAATCACGGGTCGACAATCTATTTTTCCGCCAAAATGCCTACCAACTACAGGATAGGCGGCGACTCCGGGATAGAAGAGTATGTGATGTTTCACACCTCTCATGACGCTTCGTGCGCTGTGACGGTTGTTATCACTCCCATCAGGTTGGTATGCCAAAATTGCTTGAATGCCGCTTTGCAATCGCACAATAAGATAACGTTCCGACACTCAAAAAACATTATGGAGCGGATTGATTTGACCAATACCGGAAATCAGGAAATAGTAAAAAGGATTCTTGGCCTTCATACAAGATATTCCAAAGAATTTGTCGATTCGTTGGATTATCTGCGTTTGCAGCGTGTGACTCATGACGATGTGGCTGAATTTGCCACCGCTGTTGTTTTGGATGAAGCCCGACAAATCGAGCAAGCAAGACAGAATAAGTGGAACATTCAGGCCGTTGACTCAATCGCAGAGGTGACCAAAAAGAGGATTTGGGAACTGCAGGACTCCATAGAGAGCGGAGTGGGGCAGAACGAGAACCGAGGTACAAAACTATGGCTTTATAATGGTCTTACAACACATTATGCCAACAGTGTCGTTTTTGGTTCCATGAAGGACACGCCGGAAGTAAGGGCTACTCGTCGTTTCAAGTCTATTGTTGGCGGTACTGCCAATGAAAGGGTTCAAAAAGGATTTGCGCTTTTAATGGCATAAATATTCAACATGTGTCACAAAGTGGCATACCGCTACTGTATTTTTGCATCTTGAAAAGAAAACAATATAATCACTTAAAACAACAAAGCACTATGAATTGCAATGAATTAAAAGACGATGCACTGAATAGCATTGTTAACGCAGATGTGTGGGACGATATTTCGTCGGATTTTGGACTCACCTCCGAGATGCTTGACCGTTATGCGGACAAGCTGAATTGGAGAAATGTGTCCCAAAACAGTGAGATTCATTGGACGGTGAAACTCTTGGAGAAATGGGCCGACCGTCTGGATTGGGATGTATTGTCGGAATGCCGTAATGAATATCTGCTGACTCCCAATGTGATTGCCCATTTTATCCATCGCTGGAACTGGCACAAATTATCTGACAATGCATCCCTCAAGTTGGACCTCCCTTTTGTTGACAAATTTGTCGACCATTGGGATTGGAGTGAATTGATCGGTATTTACCCCAGTTATGATAAGGATAATAGTTTTTTAGGACGCGAATTCTTTGAGCGTTACCGCAAGTATATTCCCATAAATGCTTTTTTGAACAACTCACAGCTATATCGTAACCTCAAGAATGAAGCTGTGGAATCTGTCAAAAAAGAGCTGACAGAACAATGTTAACCCCCATCTTATAAAACAATTTTCAAATGAGCAAAGTATTTAAAATCACCCCTAAGAGGGTAAAAAGATCAAATGGACAAGTGCTTACGCCGGAGATGTCGGTGATTGTCACAACCCAAATCAGTACGTATACCCCTTTCTATAATGGCGCCAAAGAGATTCAAGCGGCTTATATGCGCCAGTATGGTTTCGACTACAAGAAGGCCTGCTGTACGCCAAGTGATTTCGACTATCAGCCATTGGATTGAAGGCACATGAAACTGTATGTAGATTATGAGGTCATCGGGGTGGATTGCAAACCGGTGGAACCGGTGGAGTTGACTCCCGAATATCTCGACGCCATCATTGAGAATACTGCGGTTTTTGAGAAGATCGGCTATAGCCCCCAGGTTATAGCCGACCTTACTGCCAATCGCCCTGACAAAGAGGTTGACAGTGTGACGCTGATGATGAATAAATACAATGTGACGCAGTCGCAGGCAAGGTTCGCGTTGAATCTGCCATTGAAGTACGCACCTCTGTTTTTCGACGCGGATGAATGCCCCCGACAGATTGAACGCATAAAGACCTTGCGACGCATGCTGCAGGAGATGAATGATTAGTTTTGTGCAATAAATTGACTCATTTTGTGTTATTGAAATATGGAGAATGTCAACGACAAGATAATCATTTACCAAACCGATGATGGGCAGACCGCTATTGATGTGCGGTTGGAGAATGAAACTGTGTGGCTGACGCAAGCTCAGATGGCGGAGCTGTTCCAGACAGACAGGACATCAATTGTACGCCACATCAATAATATCTATAAACAAGATGAGCTTGAACGGGATGGAACCTGTGCAAAAATTGCACAAGTTCAAAATGAGGGTGCCCGAAAAGTTACCCGTGTTATCTCGTACTTCAATCTGGATATGATTATTTCTGTTGGCTATAGAGTCAATTCTAAGCGTGGTGTAAAATTCCGTCAATGGGCTAATCGTGTTTTGAAGGATTATTTGGTCAAGGGCTATGCCGTGAATGAGCGGATACACAAGGAGCAGATTGGCGATCTGCGCCAGCTGGTGGGGATGCTGGGACGTACCATACAGAGCCAGCAGCTGCTCTCGAACGACGAGACCAATGCTCTATTCAATGTGGTGACCGACTACAGCTATGCTCTCGATACTCTCGACAGCTACGACTATCAGCGGCTTTCCATTGACAAGACTACCAAGGATGAACCTTTTCACGCCTCGTATGAGAACGCCATGCAGGCCATTATGTCGTTGAAGGAGCGTTTCGGTGAGAGCGCCCTCTTCGGCAACGAGAAGGACGATTCGTTTAAAAGCAGTATCGGCCAGATTTACCAAACTTTCGATGGGGTGGAGCTGTATCCGTCGGTGGAGGAAAAGGCCGCGATGCTGCTCTATCTGGTCACCAAGAACCACTCGTTCAGCGACGGTAACAAGCGTATCGCTGCCTTAAATCTGGTTCGCTCATCAAGTTCGCGTTCCAGATTTACCTCTGGTTTTTGAACAACAACCACATACTGTACCGTCCCGATGGCAGCAAGCGCATCGAAGACAATACGCTGGTGGCTCTCACGCTGATGATTGCCGAAAGCCGCCCCGAGGAAAAGGATGTGATGGTGAAGGTGGTGGTGAACCTTATCAACAAGAACAATCAATAAGCTTCGCAAGGGACAACGCCCATATATGAAAAATGATAGTGTGATGAAACTGCTAAAGAAATATATCTGGCTGGTGGACACTTTGATGAGAAGCGGGGAGGTGGGGCTTACTTTCGCCCAGGTGTCGGATGCCTACGAGTATGACGATGAAATCAGCGATGGCGGTAAATACAACCTTCGCACGTTCCACCGGCACCGTGATGAGGTGAAAGAAATCTTCGGCATTGAGATAGAATGTTATCAGCGGGGTGCCGACTATCGTTACCGTATCGCCGACAGCGGCGCCAACGACTACTTCCGGCGTTGGCTGCTCGACTCTATCGCTGCCAACCGCATCGTCAGCGACAGCAAAGACGCAGCGCAGTATATCAGCATTGAGCATGCCAATACCGAACATCTTCCTGCCGTTCTGCAGGCATTGAAAGAGCAGCGTCTGGTGGAGTTCGACTACAATCCCTATTGGGCCGACTCGGCTATCCATTACTTCGATTTCCAGCCCTATGCTGTAAAGATGTACGAACGGCGCTGGTACCTGATAGGACGCTACAAGAAGGATATGCCCTATAAGATTTATGCACTCGACCGTATCGGTCATTTCGAACTCAAGGAGGAAACGTTCCGTCGCGACCCTAGCTTCGATTTGGACGAGATGTTCAATGGCGTTTTCGGAATCACAATCGGGATTGGGGAGGTGGAAAGTATCTGGCTGAAAGTGTCGAACAAGCAGGCCAACTACGTGCGGTCGCTGCCTCTGCACAAATCCCAGATGGAACTGAAGAAATACGGGGATTATACCGTCTTCGCTCTGCGGGTGCGTCCGACGGTCGACTTGCGGCAGCGCATCCTTGCTATGGGTGGCGCCGTCGAGGTGCTGAAACCGGAGTCGCTGCGCAACGAGCTGCGGGAAGAGGCGAAAGCAATGGCGGCGATGTATGCCGAAGATGACGAATAAATGGCGGTCAAAGTCCCAGCTTGATCGCGATGGCGGCACAGGCCTCTGCGTCGGCCAGTGCGTGGTGATGGTTTTCAAGGCAGTAGCCACATGCTTCTGCCACGGTATGCAACTGATGGTTTTCCAAATAGCGCAGTTTGCGGCGGGAGGCCTGTAGGGTGCAATAGAACTTGTAGCCCGGCCAATCCATCTGGTAGACCTGCATAACCTCCCGCAGACAACCTTCGTCGAACATCTTGTTATGGGCTACCAAAGGAAGCCCTTCTATCAGTGGCGCTACCTTGGCCCACACCGTAGGAAATGTTTCTGCATCGTCGGTATCTTCGTGCCCCAGTCCATGCACCTCCTGACAGAACCAACTGTAATAGTTCGGTTCTGGCTTGATGAGTTGGTAGAATTTATCTGTCATCACTCCGTTCCTGACGATGATGATGCCCACGCTGCATACGCTGGAACGATGCCCGTTGGCGGTCTCGAAATCAATGGCTGCAAAGTCCTTTATCATTTTTTTTTCTATATTTCTCAGCCGGTAAGACAAGCAGGTTGGTTATATGCTTGCCAGTCCGATACGTTCGGAATGCAAAAGTACAACATATATTTGTCATATCATGTCATAAGCAGATTTTTTTTGTGGTATTAGTTTTTTTTTGTTGTATCTTTGCATTCCGAAAAAGATAATCTATATGTTAGCAATTCGACAGAATACAAATACAATACGCTTCCGGCGCTTTTCGCGCAAGGGCTTTGCGGCTTTTGCCTCGATACACCGTGAGGTGACCATTGGGCGGCTGTCGGCATATATGACCGACCTGCAGATGAAGAAATCGCACCGCGCGGTAGCTCCGATGGCTGCCGCCAGCAGGCAACGGGAGTCGCTGGATAATGACACCGATGTGTCGCTGCATGCTATTGAAAACGAAACTGCTGCTGAGACATGCTTTGTAGACCAATATGATGCGTGTGCGTCCGTGTTGGACTGTAAGAAATTTGTCAGCGACCGTCTGCCGTATAGTAACGACAGACGGCCGTTTTGTTTTGTACGACATGGTGATTTGCGTGTTGTGGCGCTGGTCTTGCTGTTGCTAATTAATGGGGTTTCGATGGCACAGGACACTG
>CACXCY010000050.1 GCA_902766265.1 uncultured Bacteroidota bacterium | reverse complement strand
GTAATTCTAGGGTAATTCTAGCCAAATTCTAGGGGTACTAGTAGGTAACTAGTATGTTGCAAGTATATTGCCAGTATGTTTCTAGTATTACTAGTGTTACTAGTATGCTGACAGTAGCGTGGTTTGCTGATTTCGTGGGGCGTTTCTGTGGCTTGCGACCGATTTTGTTTGTTTGGGGAATGGCTGCCGGCGGTTTTAGGTTGTCAAATGGCTGCGGTTGGGGGCAGGATGGAGGGGATGGAAGCGGGCGCGGTAGCTCGCTGATTTCTTGCCGTTGGGGGGACTAAAATCGGGGGCCGTTGGTGCCGCCATGAAAAAAAATTGTAAGATATATGAAAAAAAATTGTAATTTAGCACTTTGATTGTGCATTGCCCATTGTCCCCAAGATATGGCACAACGCATTGATTTTGGTATAATTGTACGATTGAACAAAACAAATTGCATTATATGAAAACGTTCAAAAAAGGCCTGGCATTTCTTGCCGCACTCCTCATGCTTGCCTCGACGGGCTTTGCTCAGACAAAAAGCTTGGCGCAAAAGGCCGACGAATTGTTCGCCCTGAATCAGTACAACGCTGCTTTGGAAAAATACCGTGAGGCCTACGACAAGATTACCTCCAACAAGACCGAGAAGAACCGCGTCTATTTCCAGATGGGTGAATGTTACCGCCTGATGAACAATTTCCCGAAGGCAGAGCGCGTGTACAAGCGTCTCATCAACTCCAAGTACTACACCACGGAGCCCAAGATTTACTTCTATATGGCCGAGATGTACCGCTTTGACAACCGTTTTGACGAGGCCGACGACTACTATGCCAAATATCTGGAGCTTGTGCCGGAGGATGAGCATGCCGCGGCGCGTAAGGCCTCCATCATCTTCGTCAACCAGCTCTTCATGTCGCGCACCCGCCACAATATCGTCAAGCTCGACAACTGGAACACCGACTACAACGACTGGGCGCCTCACTTCATGGGCGACGATACTTCCACTATCGTGTTCACCTCTTCGCGCTTCCTGGGTGACGATGCCGACAAGCACGATGCTTGGACGGGACAGAACTTCTCCGACCTCTTCTACGTGTTCCAGGACCGCAACAACAACTGGACCACCGAGCCGGAGCTCTACGATGTCACCAAGAAGATAAACACGCCGGCCAACGAGGGTGAGGGCTGCTTCTCGCCCGACGGCCGCAACCTCTACTTCTCGCGTTGCGACATCCGCGCCAACCAGACCCTCGGCTGCTATGTGTACTACACCACCAAGGGCTCGGCCAATTCCAAGGACGCCAAAGGGGGCAAGGGCAAGAAGAAGAAAGACGACGACAACTCTGGCGAATGGTCGGAACCGGTGCGCCTCAACTTGGGCGATACGGCTTTCAACTACCTCTATCCCGCCATCACCCGCGACGGTTTGACGCTCTACTTCTCGTCCGATATGCCCAACGGCCGTGGCGACTACGACATCTGGCAGGTGACCCGCAAGAGCGTCGACGATGAGTTCGGCCGTCCGGTCAACCTCGGCTCCAACGTGAACACCGCCGGGCGCGAGACGTTCCCCGTGCTGCGCAACGACTCTACGCTCTACTTCTCCTCCAACGGCCTTCCCGGCGTCGGTGGTCTCGACCTCTTCGTCACCACACGCAACGGACGCAAATGGAGCGCCGCCAAGAACCTCGGCATACCGATCAACTCCTCCTACGACGAGATGAGCATCGTGTTCTATCCCGAGTCGGATTCCGATATGGAGGAGCGCGGATACTTCTCCTCCAACCGTCCTTTTGCCGATCCTCACAGCAAAACTACCGACAAGAAGGGCAAACAGACGCCTCCCATCAACGACGACTTGTTCTACTTCGAGTTGCCGCCGCTGCTCTACAGCATCGAGGGTACCGTGCGCGACGAGAAGTCCATGCAGCTGATTGAGAACGCCAAGGTGCGTCTGGTGGGCTCCAACAACACCCAGTACGAGACCTACACCAACAAGGAGGGTTTCTATCGCTTCGACAACACCCTTGTCAAGAAAGACGTCGTCTACAAGATGTATCTCTCCAAGGTGGATTACTTCTCTATCGAGGGTTCGGAGAGCACGTGCGGCTACAATACCGACAAGGACCTGGTGCACGACTTCCGCATGGAGCCCGTGCCCAAGCAAGCCGTTGTGCTGCCTGAGATACGCTACGACCTGGCCAAGTGGGACCTCAAGGAGGAGTTCATGGATTCGCTCATGGACCTCTACCTTGTCATGGTCAACAACCCCAACATCGTCGTTGAGCTTCGTGCCCATACCGACTGCCGTCCGTTCATAGGGCTGACCAACGATACCCTCTCGCAGCGTCGCGCCCAAGCGGTGGTCGACTACCTTGTGTCACGCGGCATCGAGCCCGAGCGTCTGGTGGCCAAGGGCTATGCCGAGCGTGTGCCCCGCACGTTGGACAAGGATGTGACCGTTCGCGTCAACGGTGTGCCGTATAAGTTCTCCGCCGGCCAAACGCTGGAATGCGACTACGTCATGGGTCTTCCCGGTGCCGACCGTCAGGAGGCCGCCCACATACTCAACCGCCGCATGGAGTTCCTCATCCTGCGTACCGACTATGTGTCCAAGAAACTCATCGACAACCTCAGCTCCGATACCCCCATCGCCAAGCAGACGGAGGATGGCAAGGTTATCGATTTGGTCAACAAGCCCGCCTCTGAAGCTGAGAACCACGCCATCATCATCCACGATGAGGGCGTTGTGCCGGCCACGATGATTTCTTCCGCCAAGGGCGAAATCAACGTTATCGTCAACGGCAGCCAGATGCCGATGCTTATCGATGAGCGCTATGCCGAGCCCGTGGCTATCTCCTGGGAGGAGGCCATGAACTTCCTCTACCAGCGCCGCATCACCAAAGAGGACTTTCCCGACCGCGACAACGCTTTCGACCCCGAGGGCAATATCCTCGACAAGGCCACCATCATCTTCAAGGATATGATTATCGGCCAGAAGCACGCCCTCAATGTGGAGGTGGTTGTCGTCAAGGGTATTGACTACAAATTCATCATCAACCGCAAAGGTCTTACCGAATTCGGCCCCTATGAGTTCGACAAGCAGCGCGGCAAACTTATATGGAAGGACTAACAACTGTTTTGAACAGCAAGATATAGAGAAAAGAAGGGCTGCAAAAGCAGTCCTTCTTTGGTATCAAGAGCATCAGGAACACCATACATTAATATATGCATCTCCTCACCATCACCGGCCCCACAGCTTGCGGCAAAACGTCGTTGGCTGTTGAACTGGCTTACCGTCTCAACGGCGAAATCATCAGCGCCGATTCCCGGCAGGTGTTTCGGGGTATGGATATAGGAACGGGCAAGGATTTGGCGGAGTATGATGTCCACGGGGTGCATATACCTTACCACCTTATCGACATTCACGATGCCGGATACGAGTACAACGTATATCAGTTCCAGAACGACTTTCTGGCCGCCTATCGCGCCATAGTTGCCGCCGGCAAGCAGCCCATTCTCTGTGGTGGCACAGGTCTCTATGTGGAAGCCGTGGTGCGTGGCTACCAGCTTCCCGACGCGCCTGTCGACCCCGAATACCGGCGCAGCTTGGAACCCTATAGCGACGAGGAGCTCACCCGTCGGCTGGCATCCTACGTCAAGCTCCACAACCACACCGACACCGAAACACGCGAGCGGCTGGTGCGGGCATTGGAAATACAGGAGTTTGCCCATCGGCACCCTGAAGCCCATGTGGAGATGCCCCCGATGCAGCATCTTGTTGTCGGAGTGAGGTATCCTCGCGAAGTCGTGGTGGAGCGCATCGGCGCCCGTCTCCGCCAGCGTCTTGACGAGGGAATGGTCGACGAGGTGCGTTGTCTCCTCGATAGCGGCGTCCCCGCCGAGCGGCTGTTGCGTTACGGCCTTGAATATCGCCACATCACCCGTTATCTGCAGGGGCAGGCCTCCTACGACGATATGTACCGCGACCTCTATACCGACATCCGTCGTTTCTCCAAGCGGCAGATGACTTGGTTCCGTCGCATGGAGCGGCAGGGTGTGGTCATCCATTGGATTGACGGCCAGCTCTCCCTTGACGACAAGACGGAAGAGGTGCTGCGTCTGCTCCAAGCGCAGCAGGAGAGTGGCAGGGAGAGTGACGGTGGCGGCCATTAGAAGGGAGGCATACGGCTGTTGCAACTTTTTCAAAAAAAATGTTGATTTTAACACAATAATTGCAAGACATCGCATACTAAAAACAAAAAAATATCGTAGAACACTACTCCGTTTCTGAAAAAAGATGTATCTTTGCAGCGATTTTAGTAAGCACATCGGTAACCATAAGTTTAACTAATACTGAAACTATCGAAGCAGCACTATCATTTCTAACCCTTAAAAACAGGAGGTTATTATGGCAGTAACAACAAGCGCTCTCAGCGACAACGAGCTGATTCTTCGTTACAGGAACGGGGAAGTTGCTTGCTTCGACATTTTGCTCGAAAGGTATCAGTCCAAGGTCTATGGCTACATTCTGTCCGTGATTAAGGACAAGTCGGTGGCCGACGACATTTTCCAGGACACGTTCTATAAGGTGGTCTACACCATCAACAGCGGTTATTACAAGGATGAGAACAAGTTCATCCATTGGGTGATGCGTATTGCGCACAACTTGATTGTGGACTATTTCCGCCGCTTGGGGAAGATGCCCATGATTCCGAACCGCCCCGACTGCGACGTGGTCGACACCCTCAAGCTGCACGAGGACAACGTGGAGCGTGAGATTATCCGCAAGCAGACCAACTCCAACGTGCGCAAGCTGGTGAAGATGCTGCCGCCGGAGCAGCGTCGCGTCGTCATCCTGCGCCACTACGGCAAGTATGATTTCAAGGACATTGCCGAGCAGACGGGCGTGAGCATCAACACGGCATTGGGCCGCATGCGCTACGCTATCATCAACCTGCGTCGCTTGGCCAAGGAACACAATGTGTCGATAGAGCTGTAACCGCGCCTACACGCCGGTCATTCAATAGGGAAGTCCACGGGAAACCGTGGACTTTCTTTGTTTAGGATGCCCAGATATGCAAGTTATGGGAGAGACGTTTTTAATAAGTAATTTGTTACGCGTTCGTTACAGCGTAATGTGTAGAAGGTATCCTGGTGGCTGCCAGAAACTTGAAACTTGAAACATGCAACCTGAAACTAGTAATACCAGGGAATACTGTGTCCTTAGCTTCATATTCTTTTGGCAAGGTGTTGGCAAGGTGTTGGCAAGGTGTTAGCAAGGACTTGGCAAGGTCTAGAGGCCTGTACTACCTTGCCAATGGCATGGGTGCAATGAGGCAAGTTCCCTACAACAGGGCTGCTAATCCTACAATTCAGGACATCTGCATGGTCGCATCTCTTTGAGAACTGCTCTTTAGCACTTCAGGGAGGAGCGTGCGAGAGGCCAGGTTGCGGTAGTTTTTGCTGCGGTGCGGCCAGGGTCGGATGATTTTTCGTGCCGTTTGGAAAATAATGTGTATCTTCGCAACGCAATGCTCGGAAGCCAGATGTTGGCAACCGACAATGCAACAGTGCTTTGAATCGTTTTCGTCATCGAGGTCTGCCCCGTAATTCGGGGGAGCCAAGAGGGAATCACGTGCAATTCGTGAGCTGTCGCGCAACTGTAACTCACCGTCGACGGGCCGAAGCAACATGCCATTGGGGAGCGTCTCCCCGAGAAGGTGTTCGGCCAAGAGGAGAGAAGCCAGGAGACCTGCCCCGTTGACTTGTTGGCAATGCTTTCGCGTCAAAGGCAAATCCATGACAGGTCCCCTCGCGGACCCTTCCCTGCGTCTTCCTTTCCTTCCCCGCGTGTGCATTGTCCGTCCAATGCACGGGAAACACTATGTCTAACAACAAACACTCAAACGACTATGAACTGGAAAGAGGACTACAAAAGAAAAGTGTCGCCCCCCGAGAAGGCCATCAAGGACATCCACGACGGCCAATGCGTGGTGATGGGCCACGCCGCCGCCGCGCCGCGACTGACGCAGCAGGTCCTGGCCGACCACTGCGAGGACTACAACGATGTGCTGATATTCCACATGACCACTCTCGGCGAGAATCCCTGCTACCAGCCGCAATGCTACGGGCATTTCCGGCATGTGAGCAATTTCCTTTCGGCCAACTCCCGTGAGGTGATTGAGCGGCGCGAAGGCGACTTCTTCCCCGCCTACTTCAAGGATGTGCCCTCGATGATTGGCAACGACATACCCTGCGACGTGGCCGTTTTCCAGACCACACCTCCCAATGCTGAGGGCTATTGCTCGCTGGGAGTGAGCTGCGACTATGCCCAGGCCGCCATCCGTGCCGCCAAGACGGTTATCCTCGAGACCAACGAGCTGATGCCTTTCACTTACGGCGACACGCTGATACATGTGTCGCAGGCGAACCACATCATTCCTTGCGCCTACCGCCTGCAGGAGCTCCACCTTCCCGAGCCCGGTGAGGTGGAACTCGCCATAGGGAGCAACTGCGCCTCGCTGGTGGCCGACGGCTCCACGCTCCAACTGGGCATCGGCGTCATCCCCGACGCCGTACTCCGCGCACTTACCGACAAGAACGACCTCGGCATCCACAGCGAGATGTTCTCCAACGGGGTGATGAATCTGATGAAGGCCGGTGTCATCAACGGCCACCGCAAGACGTTGCACCGAGGCAAGGCCGTAGTGACCTTCATCATGGGCTCACGCGAGTTGTACGACTTTGTCGACGGCAACTCCGACGTGGAGTTCCATCCGGTAGACTATGTCAACAGCCCGCTGGTCATTGCCAAGAACGACCGCATGATTTCCATTAACTCCTGTCTCGAGGTCGACCTGCAGGGGCAGGTGGCTAGCGAGACCATCGGCATACGTCAGTACAGCGGCATCGGTGGCCAGGTGGATTTCATCCGTGGCGCGTCGCTGGCCCGCGAGGGCAAAGCCATCATAGCCATGCGTAGCACTGCCGCCAAAGGCACCATATCGCGCATCAAACCGTTCCTCCCCCAGGGTGCCGCCGTGAGCACTTCGCGCAACGATGTGGACTACATCGTGACCGAATACGGCATTGCCCGCCTCAAAGGTCGCACTTTGCAGCACCGTGCCGAGGATCTTATCCGCATTGCCCATCCCAACTTTCGTCCCGAGCTTATCGAAGAATATGAGCGGCGGTTCCAATGCAAATGGGAGGAGGAGCGATGAGTCTGGTAGAGATATTCAGCGCCTTCCTGGTGATGTTCGCCATCATCGACATCACGGGCTCCATACCCATCTTTCTGTCGATGCGCGACCAGGGCAAAACCATCAAGCCGTTGCAGTCAACTGCTGTGGCGTTGCTGCTTTTCGTTGGATTCTTCTACATCGGCGATGCCATCCTACACCTCTTCAGCATCGACGCTCCGTCATTCGCCGTAGCGGGAGCCGCCGTACTTTTTCTTCTGGCTATGGAGATGATTACTGGCCGCGAGTTCATCAAGAACGAGGCCAGCGCTTCGGGAGCCAGCATCGTGCCGGTGGCTTTTCCGCTCATCGCCGGTCCAGGTGCCATTACGGCGCTCATCTCGCTGCGCGCCGAGTATGCTGACATCAACATCATGGTGGGCTTGCTGCTCAATATAGTACTCGACTACCTTGTCATACGCAACCTTGACCGCTTGCAGCGGCGGCTCAGCGCTGACCTCATCTATGTCTTCCGCAAGTTTTTCGGAGTCATTTTGCTGGCCATGGCCGTGAAGCTCTTTGCGGGAAACATCCCTGTGGTTTTCGGCATGGCGCGGTGAGGCCTCCTGTCAAGGTTGTGCCGAGATGCGTCTCATGCAACCTCGGGAAAAATCCTCGCCCCGCTGGATTCCTTCCGTCACCCTCCTGCACAATAAATCCGCCCCCACAGCGTTGAATATGACAACGAAAATCCGCCCAATATCGGTTGGCAAGAAACTTAGGCAGACAATGCAGAAAGAAAAGTTTTCAATTAGGAAGAGAATAAAAAGCTTCGAGGTTGGGGGAGTGAGAGTCATTGTTCGTTAATCGTCACGATGGCAAGAAAGATATAACCTATGGGCAGGCAGATGGGCAGGACAGGGCGATGGAATTTCAGACGGAGGCGAAGGCACAAATACATCCGCTGGATGGCCACGGGCAACATGGTGCGGTTGTTTCCCGCTGTGCTAGTGGTGTTTATAAATCTATGGTGGGATGTGCACTACACGGGATACTTCTGCTCGGAAGAATATTATGATGAGGCGTTCTTCAAAACGATAGAGAAGGTGGTGTCATGGATTGACGCCTACAAGAGCGAGCGCGGACACCTGCCAGACACGCTATATGTTGCCGGTCTGGCTGAGGTGGATTGGTGGAGAGAGAACACCTATTCCGACACAACCAGTTGGTGTGGAACGGTATTCTCCTACCACCATTGGGATGACAGCGCGTATGTCCTTGTCTCTCTCGACCATAGAGCTAGATTTATGTCAGCCCCCAAGTTGGAGGGCTATATTATCCGTCATGATGGCAGTGAGGAATTCGACACAGTCATCAGACATCACTAAACAATGTATAAACAATAGAACCGCCACAGCGGCACGCCCTGTGGGCGGTTACCATTCCAGTGCCAACTGCACCTTGATTTCCTGACGGTGGGAGCCCTCGGTGATGTCGTAGCCCGAGCCCACGCTCGTGCGGTCGGTGTAGAGGGTGGCGGCGTATTTGGCCGACAGCGACCAGTGGGACGCGATTCCGTAGCGCACGATGCCGTATACCCGAAGCCCTCTGCCGTTCAACGCCAGGGTGGAGTATTCGTATACCCAGTCGCCCTCGGTGGCGTAGATGCGGGCATCGTAACCCGTGATGTCGAACCAGGCACCGCGCGTGGTCAGCGTCAGGGGCCCCGTGGCGCCCAAGGGCTTGAACGACACATCCTGTAGCAGGAGCATGCCCCACGTGTTGTCGCGATGCTCGCCGCTGGCCCACGAACCGGCCACACGGGTGGCAAGATGCCAGCAGAGCGACGGCTGTGCCTCGATGCGCAGCTGCACCCACCGCCGTGTCAGGGGCTCGGTGATGTAGATGTGACCGTCGGGCGCGTCCATCTCCTCCGTATACGCGTCGGTAGGGAGGTTGTGGAGATAGGAGCGGCTGCCGTACAACAACTTGACCCGCATCTTGCGACTGATGTTGCGCGACAGCTGCACGCGGTAATCCTCACCCCAGGAGGAGCCGTAGACGCCGTATTTCACATAGGGGAATCGGTAGAAGTCGGCCGCAGCGTCGAGTTTCACATCCCATGGCAGCTCGCTCAGCAGCCGCATCGTGGCACCCTCCTCGTTATGGTTGCCGCTGTTGCGCCCTATGGCAGCGGAGTGATTGTTCCAGTATGTGGGCGAATAGTTCCGGTAGGTGATGCCAATCTGGTTGCCACCGTTGATGAACAGCTGCATGCCCACCACGCCGGCCAGGGGCGGCGCCGAGGCCTCGGCGCAGAGCTCGCTGGGCGTGGCCGATGCCGACGCTTCGCCAAAGAACAGTAGCCCTCGGTAGCGCCAAGCCGCATGGACACCGCCCACGATGTTCTGTTCGCCACGGAAGTGGAAATGGTTATAGCGTCGTTGGGGCGGCTCAATCGCCTTGCTGTAGAGCGACCCATAGCCCACCACGCCGAAGGTGAAGTGCGAGCCCTTCCATTGCAGCGCCCCGCCGTAGAGTTGTTCCGTAAGCTGGTCTTTCTTCTTCATTTCATTGATGCTGCGATGCAGTCCTGAAGAATAGAGTCCCTGCACACAATCGTCGCGGCCATCCGAGGGAAGCGTGGCATCAAGGAAATTATAGGAATAGAAAGCCGTCACATCCCATTGCCGCCACACCCTGAGCGTGGCGCCAGCACCCAACAGGCCGTCGTATTCGGTCATAGTTCCCGCTGTCTTCACCCCTTGAGCGTTGCGGTATTGGCTTGCGTCAGCTGTGCCCCAGGGGGCAAAGCCAGTCCATAGCGTCAGTCCCTGCCCGAACTGCAGGTTGTAGCGTCCCAGCACCGCCCGTCGCACGGCACCGAAGTCGTTCAGCAGGAGATGTCCTCCATAGTGGTCGAATCCTTGTGGTTGCGACCCCTTGAAGAACTCCTCGCCGGCATCCTTTTCGCCCGACAACTGGAATTGCAGGTGGTCGCCACATTTGTAGTTGTATCGGAAATAGGTCCTGTAGGGACTGCCCAGATAGATGCTGTCGCGATATCCGCGCGATGGTTCCATCGTGCGTCGGGCTCCCGTCACGAAATGGCTGCGTCCCTGGCGGAGCAGTTGCCGCAGAGAGGGCGTCTCTTCCGACTCGGCTGGGCCGGCATAGACCAGTGGGCGCAGCAGTCGTAGGGTAGCGTCGTCGAAACCGTTGAGCAGCCGTAGTTCGTTGACCGAATAAAAAGGTCCGCTTTGACGGATGGATGCTTTCAGTATCTCCCATTGGAACTCCGACACGAAGGGCAGCTCCAGCAGGCGTGTGGAATGGGTGTCGTTGATATTGTGAGGGTTTTCGCGCAAGGCCTCCACAGTTTCAACCAAATCGTCGGGGATCGTCTCCTGTCCGCTCATTTCCACCCACTCTTCCCAATAATGTTGCCAGTCGTTGTCCAGTACCACCTGGGCACCGCACACCATTGTGCAGCATACGAGGAGCGTTATGGACAGAATACGTTTCATTGGGATTAGAACTGGTAGGCCATGGAAAGTTGCGGCGTCATGCCTAATGTGGGATGTACTTGTGCGGCCAGGTCAATGTGGTAGTCGTGGTGGGCATATCCCAACCCGAAGGAGTAGCATCCTGGCGACGTGGATATGCCTGTGCGAACAAAGAACATCTCCCGCCATCCGTATTCCATTCCAGCCCGCAGGATAGGTTGGTGGAACAGGTCTTTCTCCATTTCGATAGTTCCAAGAAATCCCGTAGTAATGCGATAGGAGGTACCCAGGCGAAAGGTTGCCGACGCGCTCACGCCATCGGTTCCCTGGAGTGGGACGACGGCAGGATTGAGCACCTGAAATCCCACACACCAGTCGTCAGCTGGCCTCATCTGCAGTCCTGCTGCAAAGGTGACGGCACGTTGTGGTGTGTAGTGGGCATCCGAGGTTCCCATATAGAGGTAGTCGAAACGCACTCCCAGTGCCACTCCTTTGCCCTGTCGTTTGTTGCCCAACAACATGGCATACGCCAGCGATGCTTTCTGCTCGTTGAACGAAGCGGTGCCGAAGTGGGTATATGTGAGCCCCATTGCGCCTACTTTCGACACCGGTACTGCCGCAAAGCACGATTTATAGCACATGGCGTTGAGCATGTAGTTCTGCCGGATGGAGAGCCCCACGCCCGCCCTGTCAACGTAGGCCAAACCAACCACGTTGTCGGCAGCTGCCTCCATATCGCACAGCGCCGCTGAGGCACCTCCGAGGGCCGTGCTGCGTGCGCCGACGGGAGGGAATAGCCCTTGGGCGTCCACCCAGGCGGCACTACAGAGCGCGCATAGAATAAGGAGGGTTTTCTTTACCATCGGTCAGCCGTTGATGTCGTTCAGGTAGTCCTCCGGATTCGCGTTGCCGATGAAACGCGCTGTCCAGTCAAGGTTGTTGCGATGGTGTAGTTCGCCTTTGTACTGTTCAGGGTCTATATAAATCTCAAGGAGCTTGGCGCTGCCTTGACTGAAAAGCTCAACGCTGTCGGCCACAGCAGGCACAAGGACGCATTCACCGGCATGGACAGGCAGGACGGTGTTCATGCTTTTGACGGCAGCAATGCCCTCCGTACAGAGATAGGCAACAAAGGAGTCAAGGTGGGCAAAGTCTTTATGCAGGGTCTTGGTGAGGGCGATGAGATTGGTGGTGAAATAAGGGCATTGGGCAAGTTGCACGGTGGTGTTCTCGTGATAGGTGTAGTGTGTGCGCCCATCCTGTAGGGGGCTGAAGTCGATGGCATCAAGAGCTTCTGCGGTATGGAGTTCACGCAGCTGGCCATCGGCATCGCGGCGGTTGTAGTCGTATATGCGATAGGTGGTGTCGGAGGTCTGCTGGATTTCAGCCAAGAGAAGCCCTTTGCCGAGAGCGTGCACACGTCCGGCGGGGATAAAGAATACATCGCCCTGCTCTGGGTATTCTATATGGAGTATATTTTCCAGCTTGCCCATATCAAGGAACCGATGGTATTCGTCGGGTGTTACTTGGGTGGCAAAGCCGTCGATAAGTTCGCTGCCTTCCTCTGCTTGGATAATATACCACATCTCGGTTTTGCCATTCTCCATGCCACGTTGGCGGGCGAGGTCGTCGTCTGGATGCACCTGGATGGATAGTTTGTCGTTGGCGTCAATAATCTTGATGAGGATGGGAAACTCGTTGCCGAAACGTTCGTAGTTGCGCTCGCCTACCAGTTCGCCCATGTATATCTCCAGAATCTCGTTGAGGGTGTTGCTGGCAAGAAAACCGTTGGTGACGATGGACTCGTTGTCTCTGACACTGGAGAGTGCCCAAAGCTCGCCGCAGTTGGGCAGCGGGTCGTAGTCGAAGCCCATCTGCTTTATCTTGTTGCCTCCCCATATTTTGTTTTTGAAGAGAGGCATGAATTTCATAGGATAGAGTGTGGTTTCCATGAGAG
>CACXCY010000049.1 GCA_902766265.1 uncultured Bacteroidota bacterium | reverse complement strand
CCCCCCACTCTTTTCAACACCTCATTTTTTCGGCGAAAGCGGTTGCAAAGATACAACTGTTTTCCATTCTACCAAAATATTTTTTCAAATCTTCTTGCGAAATCAACGTTATTAGTTATTCCACAATCACTTGTAAAAAGCAAAAAATCTATATCGACACATAAAATGATAGCAAAAAGCAGTTCCTCGGGACACATTTCTGCACATTTTTCAACATTTTCAATATCACAACAAAAACTTCAACAAACATATACATATCAAACACATACGAGAATTATCACATTTCACTAGTATTATTTATCAACAGGCAGTATTCTTACAAACGTCCCAAGACAAAATAGTTATCAATGCAATACATCTCTATCTTACAACGTTATATAAGGCGAATCGATTTTATGTTTTCCATCAACACCACCATCATGAGACATCGTTCATTACTATTTAAATTTGTCATATTTACCACATTACTGACCTGTCTTTCTCAGACAATACTCGCCAACACTTGGGCTGCGCCCTCAACATTCAACACCCTATCATCCATCACTGCACAAGCGACAACACCTGACGACGATGACCCAAACAAAGACAAGAACCAAGCAAACCGGAAATCAAGCTGGATGATAGTGGGCGGCAGCATACTCATTGCAGCTGGAGCCATTGGAGGCATCGTATTGTTAGGTCTCGGTTCCTCTGCTGTTGGGGCTTGCGTCATGATTGGCGGCATTGTGGGTGGTACCGCTTTGATTGCGGGCAACAACGCCATGGCCAATACGCCGCCTGAATACTCCTACCATACCCAACCCCCTTCATACGTGCCATCGCATAAAGAAAGTGCTGCCACAGCCACCGACACACTTTCTTCCACCACTCTCAAAGAGCAGCCCGACAATCTGCTGCCCAATCCCGACCCCGAACGTATCACACAATACAAAGAGCGGTACAGTAACGCCTGTTCCCGCGCCCGGCGAGAGGTGAGCGGATACCTACGGCTGGTAGCCGAAATCACAGACAAACAGAAACAGTCGTCGTCCAGCAGCGAAGTCGCCAACATGAAGAAATCCCTTGAGGAAAAACGCACCCGGTTGCAGAACGAGCTCACTAATCTGCAAAATCTGCGCCAACAAATATATTATTATGGAGGAGCCGGCGTTCCCGACCCCGTCGAGGCCAAGCTTAAAGAGTGCCTCGGCCAGCCGTCACTCTGACGGCTACCTGCCTGGGATGCGCACGTATTCGGCATAGTTGAACGACAAACCCGACGCCTCGTCGGTCTGCCGTTCCGTCTGACTGACCATGCGGAACACCGAAAGGTCAATCAACGGGAAATACACATCGGCCTCAAAATCCCGATACACCCAAGTGACATAAAGCCGCTGAGCGAAAGGCATAAACTGTTCATACAACGTAGCCCCACCCATCACAAAACTCTCTTCATCGCCTCGCACCATGTCCAATGCCTGCTGCAATGTGTGTGCCACCTCAACTCCCTCGGCTGCGAAATCCGAGCTGTGAGTGAGCACAATGTTACGACGCTTCGGCAATGGTCTCTTGGGCAACGACTCGTAGGTGCGGCGACCCATGATGACAGTGTGACCGGAGGTGAGCGCTTTGAAACGCTTCAAGTCATCCGACAGATGCCAGAGCAGGTCGTTGTCGCGCCCGATGGCGAGATTTTGCGCAGCCGCCACGATGATTGAGATATTGGGGAGAGGAGGAACGGTAACCATGTTGTTGTGCTATATAGAAGGTTATATGTATTCAGGAATCATTGTTCTCGGCTGTTGCCGAACACAGCCATGCTGCGCTGGAAGATGCCGTTGAGATAAGCCAGAGTCAGCCCATAGTTCGACACCGGCACACCGGCAGCAATGGCAGGTGCCAGACGCGAGGCCAGCTGTTTGGGAGTAACCACACAGCCGCCACACTGGATGACGAGCGCGTAATCCGTCATGGGACGTTCCGGCTGACTCAGTCCCGCCACGACGTCGAAATGCAGCTGACGGCCGGTATGTTTGGATAGCAGATGCGGAATCTTCACCCTGCCGATGTCCTCGCATGTCACGTTGTGTGTGCACGACTCCATCAGCAGAATCCTGTCGCCGTCCTTCAGACGGTCGATGGCCGGTGTGCCTTTCACATAGTCGGCGAAAAGTCCTTTGGCACGGGCCAGCACCACACTGAACGATGTCAGCGGCACCTCTTTGGGCACCACCTGCGACACCTGGGCGAACGCCTGGCTGTCGGTCACCACCAGACGCGGTGCCGACGCCAGTTCCTGCAACGTGCGTTCCAGTTCCGTCTCACGACACACCACGGCTTTGGCGTGGTTGTCGAGAATGTCGCGCAGCACCTGCACCTGCGGCAATATCATGCGTCCCTCGGGAGCCGACGAGTCGATAGGCGTCACCATCACCACGATGTCGCCTTCCGATATCACGCCACCCAGCAATCCTCCATGCACATAGGCAGATTCGGGCAGGGCTTTGCGTATCAAATCCGTGAGCGGCTCTCGGAAAGAATCGTCGCAGACATTCATCGCGAACGGACGCATGCCGCACGCTCTCTCAACCTCGTCCAGGAATTCCTCTTGCGGCTGCGAACAGTCCGACTGGGAATAGACCAGTAGGAACGGGACCTTGGCCGCCTTGCAGGCATCCACCACATCGCGCTCCGGCGCACCGAATGTGTTGCGCGATACCAGCAGAAGCACCAGGTCGCACTGGGGCAGGGCCTCGTACGACTTGCCGATGCGCAGCCGTCCCAGCTCGCCCTCGTCGTCGATGCCAGCCGTATCGACCCACACCACGGGGCCCACGCCGATAATCTCCATGGTCTTGCGCACCGGGTCGGTCGTCGTGCCGGGGGCATCCGAGACAATGGCAATCTGCTGAGCGGTCAGATAGTTGATAAGCGAACTTTTGCCGTAGTTGCGACGGCCAAAGATACCGATGTGCGGTTTGAGTTCATTGCCTTTCATAACATGCGGACCCTCCTTTAACGGGTCAATGCCAAAACGTCACACCGTGGACAAATATTGCCATGCCCACAAAATAAAAATGGACAGAATCAGTTTTCCCCCACATGAGAAGCACCCGACGCACCGACGACAGCATCGACACCGCGTTGCAGGACTATGTGGAGCGGCACATCCTGCCGCGCTACGACCATTTCGACCCTGCCCACCGCCGCGACCACGCCCTCACCGTGATACGCAACAGTTTGGGCCTTGCCGGGCACTACGACGTGGACCGGAACATGGTCTACGCCATTGCCGCCTACCACGACACGGGGCTGGCCGAGGGGCGCGAGCGGCATCACCTGGTGTCGGGACGCATCATCCGCAACGACGCCCGCCTGCGGCAGTGGTTCGACGAGCGGCAGATAAACACCATGGCGGAGGCCGCCGAGGACCACCGCGCCTCGTCCGACCACGAGCCCCGCAGCATCTATGGCAAGATTGTGGCCGAAGCCGACCGCGACATCGAGCCGCTCACCATCATACGCCGCACCGTGCAGTACGGGCGCTCCCACTGCCCCGACCTTGACCGTGAACAGCAGTGGCTCCGCACCTTGGAGCACCTGCACCAGAAATACGCCGACGGCGGCTACCTCAAGCTCTGGATACCCGAGTCGCCGAACGCCCTGCAGCTGGAGCGGCTCCGCGCCATCATCCGCGACGAAGCCCGACTCCGTGCCATCTTCGAGGAAATGTACAGCCAGCCGTGAGCCGGAACACCCTTCCGGTTGCCCGAAACGTAATCCGTGAAAATTCCCGACCTATATATATTGTATTATATATTGGTCTTCCACAGAAACGCACCCGCCGCCACCAGCATCGGCGGCAGTGGGTAATTGTGCACTGAAAATGTGCTCTTTTCCTTGTTCAGCCACACCATTGCGCACCGCCCGTTTCTATAATGCGCATTATTAGGGTACCATAATGCGCATTATTAGGGTACCATAATGCGTATTATTGGGGTATCATAATGCGCATTATCGGGGGGTCATAATGCGCATTATCGGGGGGTCATAATGCGCATTATTGGGGGATCATAATGCGCATTATTGAAATGAATGACGCGCGTCACCGAATTAAACGACGTGCGTCACTGAATTAAACGACGCGCGTCACTGAATCAAACGACGCGCGTCACTGAACCAAACGACGCGCGTCACTGAACCAAACGACGCGCGTCACCGAATCAAACGACGCGCGTCACTGAATCCAGGGGTGCGGCACCCTGTTCGTGGTGAAAGCTTACACAACACCTGATGTAAGCTTACATAACATCTGACGTAAGCTTTCATCGGCACCTGATGTGAGCTTACATCAAACTTGACGTAAGCTCACATCAGGTCTTAGGAAAGCTTACACCACGGCAGGGGGCTGCAAGACCATGCCCTTGTGTTCCTTTTCAGCAGGGTTGGGCGTCCTCTACACACTCCTTTGGCAAGCCGACCCGAAATGGGGATTTCCGGGATGCCGAGACGTTATTTTTTCACCCCATTCGCCACCAAAATCGAGGGACGAATGTATTTTTCTGCATATTTTATCACTAAAACAAATCATTTTAACACCAAAACACAATCTTTCACCCCAACCATCGGCACCCGTTCCATTTTCTGCTCCGAACCGGAAAAACGATATACATTTGCATCCGAAAACAAAACGGACAAACGCAAAGAGAGCGTCCCCGTTCGGCAACCGAAAAACGGAAAATCCATCAACCCAAAACATATCGACCATGAATCTCAACCACGTCATTGCCTTGGGCGACTCCATAATGAAGGGCATCGTCACCGACCCCACCCAAATCTCGGAAGGCACCATCAAATATATGATTAGCGACAACAGCTTTGTGAGCCGTTGCGCGGACAGCATGGGCAAGCCCATCAACAACCTGGCGCGCTTCGGCTGCACCATACGCAAGGGTCTGGCACTGCTGGACAGGCACCTCAAGGAGATACAGTCGGGCGACGCCGTGGTGCTGGAATTCGGCGGCAACGACTGCAACTTCGACTGGAAAGCCATCTCGGACAACCCCGAGGGGAACCACCAGCCCATCACCTCGCTGCAGGCATTCCACAACATCTACAACCGCATCATCGACCGCGTGCTGTCGCTGAGCGCCGTGCCGGTGCTGCTGTCGCTGCCGGTCATCGAGTCACGGATGTTCTTCCGCCATGTGACCCAGGGGCTCAACAGCGACAACATACTCCACTGGCTGGGAGGCGACGTGAACCACATCAACAACTGGCACGAGCAGTACAACCTGGAAATCTTCAAGATTGGCGCCGCCCGCCGCGTGCCGGTCATCGACATCACCTCCATCTTCCTGGAGAAGACACATCTGGACAGCTACTACTGCTCCGACGGCATGCACCCCAACGAGGCCGGACACCGTCTGATAGCCGAGAAGATAGTGCACGTGATGGAACGCGAGGGGCTCACCCTGCGGGCATAGACCGACGACGAGGCGCGTCGTTTAGTGCAGTGACGCACAAGCCGGACAGCAGCACCGCGCGACCCGACAACCTGAAAAGAACACACGACACACAATAATTTTAGAAATTTTAAGTTATCAACGTCAAAATACAGCAAGAAATACTATGAAACATTACCTTTCAACGCTGGAAGAAAGCATGAAACGCTGCTGGGACAAGCCAGCGCTTTGCAACTACAACGGAGAAACGTTCACCAATGCCGAACTGGCCGAGAACATCGTCAAATTCGGCATGATGTTTGAAAAAGCCGGCCTCAAGAAAGGCGACCACATCGCCCTGTGCGCCAAGAACACCGCACGCTGGGGCGTGGCCTTCCTGGCCGTCAACGCCTTCGAAGGTGTCGTGGTGCCCATCCTGATGGACTTCCATCCCGACAGCTTGAACCATCTGGTGGACCACTCGGACAGCGTACTGCTCTTTACCGACAAGGAGATATGGGACAAGCTGGACGTTAGCAAGATGCCCCAGCTTCGCGGTGCCATCAACATGGACGACTTTTCGCTGATTTACGCCAAGGACGACGCCATGCGTGCCGCCATCGAGGGCAAGGACGAGGACTTCAACAACCGTTTCAACGGCAAGTTCGGCCGCGACGACCTGCACTTTGCCGTCGACAACTTTGCCGACCTGAACGTCATCAACTACACCTCCGGCACCACCAGCGCCCCGAAAGGCGTGATGCTGACCTTCGGCAACATATCGGCCTCCATCGAGTTTGCCCACAAGAATGTCATCATCCAAGAGGGCGACACGCTGGTGTCGATGCTCCCCATGGCCCACGTCTACGGCATGGTGTTTGAGTTCCTCTACCCCCTGTCGGGCGGCTGCACCGTCTATTTCTTCGGCAAGACCCCCTCGCCCACCCTGCTGCTCAAAGCCATGAAAGAGGTGCGTCCCTATATGATATGCACGGTGCCTCTGGTGCTCGAGAAGGTCTACAAGTCCTCCCTCAAGCCGGTGCTCAGCAAATGGTACATGAAGGTGCTGACCTCCATACCTCTCGTGAACCGTCTCATCTACAACAAGGTGAGAAGCGGACTGGACAAAGCGTTCGGCGGACAGGTGCGCCACTACATCATGGGCGGCGCCGCTCTGAACCCCGAGGTGGAGAACTGCTTCAAACGCATTCGCCTGCACTACACCGTGGGCTACGGCATGACCGAGGCCGCGCCGCTGCTGGCCTACCGCGACTGGAGATACTACGCCAAGGGCTCCTGCGGATGCAGCAAGGGCATCGCCGACGTGCGCATCGACTCGACCGACCCGGCCCACATCCCCGGCGAAATCCAAGCCAAGGGCAACAATATCACCATCGGCTACTACAAGAACGAAGAGGCCACCAAGGCGGCTTTCACCGACGACGGCTACCTCCACACGGGCGACCTGGGCATCGTGGACAAGGAGGGCAACATCTTCATCAAGGGCCGTTCCAAGTGCATGATTCTCTCGGCCAACGGCCAGAACATCTACCCCGAAGAGCTGGAGGCCATCCTCAACAACCAGGATTTCGTGAACGAGTCGCTCGTGGTCGACCGCCAAGGCAAGCTGGTGGCACTGCTGCAGCTGGACACCGACGCTGTCAAGCAGGAGCAGCAGAACGGCCGCGACATCAACGAAATCACCGAAAAGATACGCCTCGGCGCCAACCGCCATCTGCCCAACTACAGCCAGATTGCCAAGATTGAAGTGATGGACGTGCCCTTCGAGAAAACGCCAAAGATGTCCATCAAACGCTTCCTCTACAAATAGTCACATACAGACCTTGCGTCATGGCCGGCGGGCGGAGCACAGCTCCGCCCGCCGGCCTTTTTTCCAGAGCTCTCCCATGGCCTCCGGAAAGACGATAGTCATTCTCTCCAGAAAACATAGCCATTCTTTGCAGAAAAGATAGTTATTCTTTGCAGAAATCATAGTTATTTTCTCCAGAGAAGATAGTTATTCTTTGGCGGGATGATAGAACAAGTTTCCGAAAGGTCACTTTTGCCATGCTTTTTTTTGTATATTTGCAAAAGCAAACCATCTTAAACACAGAGTATATGAACAACACTACCAGCAAGATAGCAGGACACATCGTCGACATTGAGAACGAACGCGTCTATACGGGCACCGTCAGCGTCGCCGACGGACGCATCACCCTCCAGGAACAACCATCGCTGCCGTTGCCCTCCGATGCGCCCTACATCCTGCCCGGTTTTGTTGACAGCCACATACATATCGAAAGCACCCTGCTGCTGCCCGAGAACTTTGCCCGCCTGGCCGTGCGGCAAGGTACCGTGGCAGCAGTCTGCGACCCTCACGAGATAGCCAATGTGCTGGGCATCGCAGGCATCGACTACATGATTGAAAGCGGTCGGAAGACCCACTTCCACTTCTACAACGCAGCGCCGTCGTGCGTCCCCTCCACCTGTTTTGAGACTGCCGGCGCCGCCATCGGTCCCGAGGAGATTGAATCCCTGATGCAACGTGACGACATCTTCGGTCTGGCCGAGATGATGAACGCTTTTGGCGCCGTCAACGGCGACCCCGAAGTCCTGGCAAAGATAGCCGCCGCCCAACGGCACGGCAAGCCCATCGACGGCCACGCCCCCGGATTCCGAGGCGAGGACGCCCGGAAATATGTGGCACTGGGCGTATCGACCGACCACGAATGCACCTCCCTCGCCGAAGCCGAAGAGCGCATCATCCTGGGCATGAAGATACTCATACGGGAAGGCAGCGCGGCCTGCGACTTCGAAGAACTGTCGCCGCTGCTGGCCAAATACGGCGACATGCTCATGTTCTGCACCGACGACAAGTATGCCGACGAACTGATGCAGGGGCACATCAACACACTGGTACAACGCGCCGTAGCCAAAGGGCATCCGCTCTGGAATGTGCTCCGCGCCGCCTGCGTCACCCCCGTCAAGCACTACCGGCTGCATCACGGCATCCTCCGCGACGGTGACCCTGCCGATTTCATTCTGGTGGACAATCTGTCAGACTCCAACATCATGCAGACATGGCTTGACGGCGTCAAAGTGTACGACCGCAACGAACATACGCCCGACAGCGTCTGCCGCACAACCGGCTG
>CACXCY010000048.1 GCA_902766265.1 uncultured Bacteroidota bacterium | reverse complement strand
ATGATATTTCCAAACCATTCGTTGAGCAATTCTTGCCAATCGGTGGCGACCTCATAGCTCGGCAGGAAATTTTTTAATTGCAAATGTATCGGCTTAGGATATATATTGACTGCGTATGTATCCAAAGGCCAGTTAAGAGCAGCAAAGCAGTCATGTGCACGTTTCATGTGAGTGGCTGAGGTAACAAGTAGGCAATCTCTGGGAGTGTAGCCCAATGAGTCAAGAATGGCAATGCTGTAGGCGGCATTTTCTTGAGTGTTGCGAGCGTATGGTTCGGAAATGATGCAACTGTCAGGTGTGCCGAATCCATGCAGATAATTTCGAAATATCTTCTCCGTTGAATTTCCGCTTTTGTCAATTGCTATGGTCTGGTCTCCACTGATGAGAATCCGTCCGACAATCCCCATTTTCTGCAGGCGTAAAGGTTCGTATAGCCGTCCACCCCGGTCGTTATATGGATTTAGTTGGCCAGTACTTGTATTCATCTGGCCAAAGCCCCCCATCACGACGACTACAGGATAATATCGGTCTGGGTCGGTTTGGCTGCAATATGATTTTGTAGTCCAGTATTGGCATAGTTGCAGACAGGGCTGATTTGTAAAGATGATAAATATCCCCAGTGCTATGATAAGCACTTTGTTGCGATGTTTGCGATCTTGCAGAAAGATAGCAATAAGCAGCAATCCGATAATCCATGTCCAAGGGAAAAGGAATACTTTTAGAATTTTTGATATGATGTAGAACAAATCAGCAAGTTTTAATGTTGGAGACCTATGATATTACTTAAATTTGATAGGCGGGATTTATCTTAAGCGGGTTCCTAAAATACGTTTGGCAAAGTGATAGCCCAGCCCATATCGGCGCATGAAGTATCCAATGCTGCTAATGATACCGAGGTCATGGTGGCGTTTAAACGATTTGCATATTCTTGGATCTGCATGAATATCGGATATAAATTCGGTATGTTTGTCTTGTAGGTAGTTAAGTTCCACAATGTGTCGGCAGTCGTGCCATCCATGGTGTGTGGCAGCGGTAGAAAACCCAGTATTTTTTATCTTTGAATGAATAGGGTTGACTGTCCAGCAATGTTGTAGCCATGCAGCAAACACCCAGCGTATCGCCCATGTGTCTATGCGTCCATGCTGCCACATATCAAGAGTGCGATAAAGATCGTTACCCCCTTGGTTAAAACTTCTGCGTTGTTTCCTGTTGCTTAGGATTGATGACTGTTTGGCATTCCAATCAATTAGCTCCCAGCGGTCACCCCATGTGGCCCACCCCCAGCATTGTGGTCTCTGGACGAGGAATACATCATAAGGGTAATCGGCGGGAATGGGTATATTTGGAGTGTATCCAGAGATGGACCATATATCATGTCGTTCTTTATACGTTTCAAGAGCTTTGTTCATGAAGGTTAGAAAGTCAGGAGCCATCTCCAGGTCGTCCTCCAGCACGATGACAGAGTCATGCTCTTTCAGTATGGTGGATACACCATGTATTATGGAAGCGGATAGCCCCGCATTGGTATCCTTTGAGAAGATGTGGATTCTTGCAAAACCGTCAATGTTTGATAATAGATCCCGTACTTGGTCTACATCGGCTTTGTCTGTATCGGTTTTGGGTCCATCAGAAAAAATATATAGGGTACTTGCTGTAGATTCCGGACATTGATGTAAGGCATTCAATAAACGTGCGGTTTCGGCAGGGCGGTTATAGACAAAAAGACAGATGGGGGCAGGCATTGGGTGGTAGGAATTGAATAGGCGGTCAACCTATCGTTTCAAACAGTTTCATGCGAATCTTATAGGGTAGTAGTAGCAATGACTTGTATAAATGTAATTTTCTATGGTCTGACAGGTATCGCATGGCTTGCGTTATTTCGTTCGTCGCGTGAGAGCGGTATCCTGGCAGCCGTAGAAATATTGAGGCGCGCATTTTATGCCAATGACCGACGTAGGATCTTAGTCCTGATATGTTGGGATGATTGTTTAGCAACGTCTCCAGCTCATATCCGACCGGATCATTTGATTCGGGAATGCGCGATGGTTGCCCATAATATGAGACTCGTTCAGGGTAGAAGGTTGATAGGCACTGTGTCGTGTAGGCAATCTGGTTGTGAATGGCCAGCTTTGCCCATGTAAGCAAATCTTCGCCTTGTCGTATGCCTGTGGGAAATCCTCCTATGGCAAGTAACGATTGTTTCCTTACCATGATGCTGCTGGAGCAGATGGGGGGATTTGAGTGCGCAGCGACATCAAAATAATTGGATAATATTCCATTGGTTCCTTCAAAAGGAAGGCGGTTCAATGTTAGTGACTTGTATTTCCCGGTAGCATCTCGATATCCGTAGGCGGATGCCACAACGTTACATTGAGGATATAGTGTTGCCAGCCGTGTGTATTCTTCCAGAAGATTCGGATGCCATTCGTCATCAGCATCTAAGAAAGCAATCCATTCTGATGTAGATTCTGCGATGCCTCTATTTCGTGCTGCCGATACTCCTTGGTTTGATTGGCTGAATAGCCGTATGGGAGCGTCGTTAAGTTGATTTACTATAGAAGCACTATTGTCGGTTGAGCCATCGTCAACGATGATGATTGTATAGTCATGGTATGTCTGTGCTAAGACAGACGTTACGGCCCTGCCGATAGTCCTCTCTTTATTGTAAAGAGGGATGACAATGCTTATCATGGTATCTGTGTTTGCTCCCATTCTTCCTTTAATAGGATTTTGAGTTGTGGATAGTGTTCGAGCACATTGCGTAGTTGGCGGTCGTTGCCACCATTATGGTTAACCACCATGAGTGAGTCGCATTGGTTGACACAAGGATTTTCGGTAAAAGCGGTATTCCTTTGGGGGCACGTCATTATCGGTGTGCCATTCAAAATTGTCATGGCCCAAAACCAAACGTCGTCAGCTGTTGGAGCCAAGTTGGTAAATATTGATTTATTGAGGATGTCGGGTTTGTATAAGCTATTGGGAGTAAATAGAGTGCCGCTACCTCCAAGAAGAAAGTTTGAATAGGATGGGATAGAACAGTTGTTGCTTAATTTCCATTGTAGGTAGGGTAGAGGATCTCCATGTTGATCAAGTATTATTTTGTGACATCGATGGGTTATTACAACGGTGGGGTGGCGGAGATGCTCCTTATATAGGACCTTTAGCCAGCTAGGCCAATAAATAATATCATCGTCTGCTGTCACAATAATATCATTAGGATATTTCTGCAACGAGGGAATTAATTTCTTATATGATTTCAGATTGTCGCACCAGTCAATGACAAGTCCACACTTTTTTAATAATAGCAGTGATTCGGGGAGATCCCCTTCTTTTTGAGGGAATTGTTCTTCGCTCAGCCATAATACAACACTGTCGGCTCGGAGTGATTGATGGAGTAGGGAACGAATGGTTTGTTCGACGAGACGTATTCTTGCAGGATAAGTGGTTAGAGATACAATTAGTTGCGGATTTCTTTTGTGTCTAGTGACCCCTGATGAATATACAGGGCGGGCGCACCAGTGTAATGCAAGTTTGGATTTGGTATGGCGGAGCTTTTCAAAGAATCTGGGCATCTGATTCTTGAGCTTGTTTTTTATCGATGTTGTAAGCGAGTTCATACGGTTGATTTGTATTTGTTAAGCATGCCCAGCATGGCACCATAGAATCCAAAAGGATAGCCCGTGGTTGCCATCGTATATGTTACCGCATTGTCGCTGTACATGGCAAAATAGTTACCTACGAGTGACGAAGCCACTATAATTGCGCAACATTTTATGTAATCTGGATTACTGGGTTTTACATTCACTATGAAGCAGTGTACAATAACCATCACAGCAATCAGTATATACAATCCCATGCCAATATCGCCCGTGTCGCATTTCATCTGAACATAATCACCATGTGTTTGTTTGACAATGGTGGGATTGGCATATAAGAATTTTTGGCAGCTACCTATGCCAGATCCTTTTAATTCATGTCCATAATAGAATTCCTCCTTGAGCATTTCCCATACGGCTTCACGTCCATTGTTTCGAATGTCTTCTTCGCTGATATTTCCTTCGCGCAGATCTGCTACAGTTAGGGTATTTTCTTTATCTTTCCAGAACATTTTGTTGTGGAAACTGGGTACATAGAAAACAATGCCTAAACCGACAGCAAGAACTCCCGCAATATATGGTAGTGAGATCCACTTATATTTGTAGAAACAAAATACTGCAATTGCTCCAAAGGTGGCCAATAGACCTGTGCGATGTACCATAAAAATACAAGGAAATACAAATATGATTGCCAAGATTAGATCTTTTATGTCTTTCCCATAAAAGAAATAGAGGGCCAATGATATGCATATAATGATAACATAATGTATACTCAGGGCCGTGGCATACCAGAAAAGTCCACCGATGATGCGGTTGACGAAAGGAAAGAAAAATACAAATAAGCTGCATACTGCAACGCGTCGTGTCCACACACAGATGGCTAGAAAGACCTCCTCATCACGCACGATGGCAGATGCGCTTAGCATAATGAGTAAGGGATAGATGTATTTCAGTATGTACCGCCATCCGTATTGTCCAGCTCCAGAGTATGTCATGCTGTATAGCAGCCATATCATATAGACAAGATAGGAAATAGTGCCGATGCCCCATGTAGGTTTATGAGAAGCCATGAAATAGGACATTACCAATAATGCTTCCAAAAGAGCCAATCGGATTGCTTGCAAGTTGAGACCACTACCTGTGCCTTGCCCTCCCCCCGAAGAGGATAGAGCCAAAGTACCGGTGGCGAATAGAATGACGAGAAACATCTCCGGCCCTTCAAGCAGCAGAAATTTGCTGCTGTTTAGTGGGTTCTTCAGTCGTGCACTATAGCGGAACATGAACACCAGGAACGTAGCGTTCAGGATGAGGAATGCTATAATATTGATAATATTGCCCACGTGAGTATGGCGTTATAGTTTGTGGTATAAGTTAGTTATGAGGGACTGATAGGAATCGAACTGGAAATCCTCTGCGCGTTTGGTCAGCGCCTCGCTCAAGGCATGGAGCATGGGTATGCAGTTGTTTGTTTTTTGTAGCAGGTCAGATATATCATCCGGGGTGAACAACAAGTTATCATTGTTGATGATTTCGGGGAGTCCCCCAGTATGTGATGCTATTACTACACAGCCATTAGCCATAGCTTCAATGGCAGTCAGACCAAATCCCTCACTGCGTGAAGGAATCCACACGATGTCCATCTGTTGATATATTTGTGGCAACCGTTCGTGGTGCTGTTCTCCTGTCCAGACGATGCTGTTTTCCAGATGTAACTCTGCTTGTTGTTGCAGCATTTGTTCTTTCAGAGCGCCGTCGCCTACAATATTTAGTTTTGCGTCTGGATGCGTCTGTTTAAACTGTGCAAAAGCGGGAATGACAATATCGGCTCCTTTGATACCTGTCAATCGTCCTACGAAACCTATTGTCAGAGGATGATTGCAGGAAGGGCGTTTTGTAATTTGGTAGTTAGGTGGTAGCGTATTGTAAATGGTGAAATGGTTGTGTCGCTTCAGTTGTGTGTCTTCTGTATACAGTTGGGATGTATCGAAGTAGCTCTTTTCTGCTGTCTGGGTGATACAGGTAAAGGCGCGCAATGTGCGACGTTGGATAAAATGGAGTAGATATAGTTTCTTGTAAATATCGGACATGGTATGCGATGTTGCCAATATGGTTTTTACACCTAATCGGCGAAGAATAAGGATGGGCATTGCCCCAGGTGCCATATACTGCACATGCGCTATGTCGGGATGATATTCGCGTACTACTCTGCGTAAGCCGTCCTTGAGAAATCTCCATTGCGCCTTTGCGCCAGCAGGTCTGGTGCCATATACCGAAAGACAGACAACGTGACTGCCTGCAGATTGGAATCGCTGCACCATGTGGGTGGTATATTCAAAGTAACATACTGTTACCACACGATACCCATCTCGTACCAGGGCTTCGACAAGTCGTAGTGTCTGTATCTCTGTTCCTCCTATTTTAAGGCATGGAATGGCTACTAATACGGTCGTCATGTGCGTTATAGATATTTTTCGTAGATGTCGATGGTTTGTTGTGCACAATGCTCCGGTGAGAATTTTGCAGATTGGGAAAGACAGCGTTCCTGTAGTGTGGACCTATCATAGTCGCCGTTTTCGAAATGCTCCATGAGAGAAGCCATTCCATCCATATCATCAGGGTCTATGTATAATGCAGCGTCTCCTCCAACTTCAGGCAATGAACTATTGGGACAAGTGACAACAGGCGTTCCACATGCCATTGATTCCAGCACTGGCAAGCCAAAACCCTCGTGTCGGGAAGGGAAAAATGTAGCGGTGGCATGTTGGTATAGGTTCACTAGCGTTTGTTCACTAACATCGTTGAGAAAAACCACTCGCTTGGATATAGAAAGATTTGTCTGCAAAAGAGTGTTGCTACTGATGGTTTTTGCACCCACCACTACTAAATAATGGCTGGGGTTTTGTCGGGCAAACTTTTCATAAGCCCGTAGGAGCATGGGGGTATTCTTTCTTCCTCGACTGCAAGACACTGCAAGAAAGTAGGGTTGGTTATATAGTGGTTGGTCTTTTGTATCAGCAGGATGGAACAATGTATTGTCAATGCCCCAATAACAAACGTCTATCTTCTTCTCGGGAATATCCATGTATTGGATTATCTCACGTTTGGAGGACTCGGAGCAAGTAATGATTCCCCGACATTTTTTAGCTAATTTAGGGTAATGTTTCCGTGCGAAAGTGTGGTCTAATTCCGCTTCTGGGTAGCTGAAGCATAGTGCATCGTGAAGAGTGATGAGGGTTCGGTCGGCACAGTGCACCCAGTCAAAGTTATGGGGAATATGGTAAAGGTCGTAGCCGGTGAGAAGTTCGCGAATGGGTGTCTTGCTTAGTGCATGATTCCATTTCTCTCTATATGGGTAGTATAGATGGCGACAAGGGAATCGGGTGCCCATCCGTTTTGCGCTGACACCTTTGGTGTTCTGGGAATAGAGTAGTATTTCGAAAGGTAGGTTGTCAATCTTATCCAGTGCCGATACTAGGGATATGGTGGTGTTGCCTATGCCTGAAGCCCATCCCCGTACATAATAGGGAATGGCTGAGTTGACATCGATGACGACACGTTTCATGTTTTCTGTGTGTGTTTCCGTATGGCGATTGACTCTATGAAATCAAACCACTGTGCGTTAATGACTGCTTTGTTGTAGTATGTGGTTACATTATGGTATGCTTTAGCTCCCCACAGGTCGATTTGTTCTGGGTTGTTCCAAAGTTTCACCACCTGCTGTTCCAAATTTTCTATATCTCCAGGGGCGAACAGCAAGCCAGTGGCGGCTTCGCCTTTATGAATAAGTTCAGGGAACGCCCCCTGGTTGGGCGCTATGCAGGGTTTCTTGTGGATTGACGCTTCCAGTAGTACCATGGGAAATCCTTCATAGCATCGGCTGGGGATAACGATAAATGCGGATTCTTGGTAGAATATTGACAAGTGTTCTTTGTCCAATGGTCCGCATAATGTCACGTTTGGCAGGTCGCAGATGATATTCCCTTCACGGAATGTTCCTGCCAGGCGAAAGGGTATCTCTGGGTGTCGACGTGCAATCTCCAACAACAAGTCGTAACCTTTCTCGTAACTCAGCCGCCCCACGTAGCCCACAAAACGTTCTTGTGTGGTGTTGCCCATTTCATGTGCTGGAGGATAGGAGATATTGATGTAATTGGGAAATACTCGCAGTTTTTCGGTGTCAATGCCGTATTCTGCCAATTTCCGCTGCTGAAAGTTGGTGAGACAGCAGAAATAGTCCACACATCGTGTGTAAATGCGCCATTGTCGTGCCACAGTGTTCCTGGCGGCATAACCCAGCGAGCGCAACAAAGATTTCTCGCAGTTGTGCCATAGGCACCGCCATTCGGAGTGATGTTGGAGGCATGCTTCGCACGGGTGTCCGTCGCGGAGGAAGAGTCCAGTGGGACACATTAACCGATAGTTGTGCACTGTCATCACCACCGGAATCTCGGCTTTATGGCAGGTAAAGAGAGCCGGGGGGGATATAAAGGGATAGAGGTTGTGGATGTGGACTACGTCGGGACGGTACTGGAGGAGTATGCGTTTCATGGTGCGTACTCCCGAAACACTATATATGCCGCTGAAGAATCCATGGATTTTACCTCTCAGTGTATTGCGGCTAGTACTGGAACTCCGACGAAATACCTCCACCATATAGCCGTGTTCGCGATAGTCGGCAATGAACTGGTCCACTACGGCTTCCTCGCCGCTGTATTGACCATAGTCATTGTGGACAACCAGTATTTTCATCTCGACTCCCGCGTATGAAGGGCTATGATTAAAGACGGGGACTGTAATTGCTATTTGCCGTAAGTGTCGCTCAGCTTATTGAACTCCTCAATCACTTTGGGATGGTACATGATAATGACCGTAGCACGGTTCAGCTCATAGGGCTTGAAGTCACGTATACCGCCCATATAGATGCGTTGCAGCTGTGCGGGACGTATGCCGTATTCGCTGGTCAGGATTTTGTAGACGGCTTCGCTACGCAAAGTACTCAACTCTTGATTGTGTTCGGCTGAACCGGTGGCTGCATCTGACGACCCGATGATAAGGAATCTGTAATCGGGTAGTGCCTTCATGAGGGCAGCCATCTTGGCGATTTTGATGGATTCGCTGCTGCGGACCTCATTTTTGCCTATCTCGAAGAACACAATCTCGTATGGCAGCAGATGTCGGTTAAGGATGTCGTCAAGTGAGTAGTTGTTGTAGTGTTGGTCGAAGTCGGATTTCTGGTTGACGATGGCTTGCTGTGCATATTTGCGAGAACGCAGAATGGCAATAGAGTCGAATCTTGTCGAGTATTTTGTTAAGGTGTCGTAGATGAAGATAGTGTCTATATAGGTAACAGTATTGAATTTTACCTGATGGGTGGCATATACGTAATCGGGTACTTGGGTGATATCTGTGACGCTATTGTCGATATGCTGGCGGTACCATGCCAGACGTGTCTCTGGCCTGCTGAAGTGGAATTTGTAGCCCACGCCGAGACGGGCTTGCAGGCCGTAATCCTCAAATCGTAACCCATGTTCCACGGCTTCTATCACTTCGCGGTCGAATTTACCTTCATACATCGTGAAACGTAGGTCGCCGTATATGTTGAAATGT
>CACXCY010000047.1 GCA_902766265.1 uncultured Bacteroidota bacterium | reverse complement strand
GAAGGAATTCGCCAGCTACGGGGGCTTCGTGGTCATAGCAGCGTCCTACAACAGCGTAATTGATGAAGAGCAGGGCATTGTTCGGGTTGACATTGAGAGTGTAGAAGAGGGCTTCGGAGCTTTTGTTGGCGTTGCTGCTGTTCCATAGAGTGCCATGGGCTGCGCCGTCATAGGAAGCGCGAGGGTCACCGAGGCGGATAGAGGAAGTGTATCCAGGAGGGATACGTTGCATACCGTTGTTGCCATTGATGGTGAGTTGGTCGATGCCTGCATTGGCAGAAGTGATAATCATGAAACGATGGTCCTGTGCGGCATCCCATAGAGACCCGTGATTGCAGCATGTGATGCCAGCGTCAGGTCCTGTGTTGTACTGATTCGAGGTAATGTTGTTGTGTCCTATGATATTTTGACAATTGGAGGCGGCGCAGGTGCTGTACACTACGGTACCTGATGATGCTCCCGACGAGATGCGTTGTCCTACGCGAGCCGACCAGCCACGGAAAGTGTTACTACTGGGAGTTCCTGTGTTGCCGAATACCATCGGATTCTTAAACCAGGGACAATCAGTTTCTGTTTGTCCTTTTACTCCCATGGGATTTAGAAGCGCCATGAGCCCGATGAACCAAATGATAAACAATTTCTTCATATCTTATGATTTTAAATTGTTCTTGACTATTAGCTTTTTTATCATTTCGTTCACCGTGGGGCTTATTCTCCAAGCGTATACTGCCACTGCCAGCAGCGCCGTCATCGCCACGGTCTTCAACACGGCATCGAGCAGCAGCATGTATTTTGAGGCATCGAACAATGGGGTCACCGCGTTCGTCCATAGCAGGTTCAAAGCAAATCCTACCCCAATCAGCACCAACACCTTCAACTGTCCCACCGAGAAGATACTCACCTTGGTACGCCAATAGAGGTAGCCCAGCATCAGCAGGTAGTAGAGCAGGTAGGAGAAGAGTGTGGCGGCAGCGGCACCCGTGATGCTCCACACCCCGATGAGTGTTGAATTCAGCACGATGGCACTCGCCGTCATCACAGCGATAAAGAAGAGGGATCGAGAATAGTATCGTGAGAAGTTCAGCACGTCGGAAGCTATCGAGAACGACGAGTTGAAGGCCTTAGCCATACCCATCATCAGCACCACTCCTGCACCGCCGGCATAGCTGGCTCCATTGGGAATGAAGGCATAGAGTGTGTCGAGGTTAATCCAGATGATTAGGAATATGGCGCTGGAGACCAACAGCTGGTGTAGCGACACCTGGCGTACCAGGCGATTCACCTCGCCCCAGTTGTTCTCCTTCACAGCAGCAGCCACCACCGGACGTGAGATGGCACCCAGCGAGCGGTAGGGAACCTCCACCACGTTGGCTATGTAGAAGGCAATGGTGTAGACGCCCGTCAGTGCCAGTCCTGCTTTGGCTCCGAGGAATAACGAGTTGATGTAGGGCACGTTGCCTGCCAACACAGTGGCAGTCATAAATAATGTGTAGCGTCCTATCTCCCGCCGCCGTTCCCGCGTCAGGAAACGCCAGTCCACCTTCAGTACACTCCAGCGGAAGTTGTTTAGCTTCATCAGGTAGAAGAGGTTGAGCAACATCGCCAATCCATAGCTGCCGCAGAACATCCATACAAACATATCCAGCCCGATGACATGGTAGCCATAAAGCAGATAAGCTGCCAAGTTGAAGAGCCGCACGCCTACTTCGCGCACCATCTTGGGCACCGTGATGCGCATCAATACCGATGCGTTGGTCTCGAACACAGCCAGATACAGAGTAAAGAAGATGAGCATCGGCAGCAGATAGAAGTAGTCGGCCACCAAAGGCGATTTCTCAGCATATACCTCTATCAACGGCTCGCGGAATATCAGAAACAGCAATGCCACTATCAGGAATCCTATCATCGGCAGTAGCAACGACAATCCGAAGATACCGTGGTTCGGCACACCATTGCGTCCATCGCTCTCGTCTCTGAACCACGGGAAGAACTTCACGATGGAGGAGTTGGTGCCTAACTGGGCCAAAGAGGCGAAAATCATGGCGGCATCCACCATCACGCGGGTCAGTCCCACCTCCTCTTCCGTCAAGTAGCGTGTCACCACAAAAAACGTGATGACGAATCCTATCGCCACTCCCAGGTAGTTGGCCAGTGCCCCTTTGATACTCTGTCGTGCAATGATTCCCATGGTGTGTTATTCTCTCAAGTGCGAATCGATTATTATGGTTACAGGCCCGTCGTTGACTAGCGCCACCTGCATGTCGGCCCCGAATACTCCCGTGGCGACTGGACGGCCAAAGTCCGTGGTGAGACGGGCGATGAATCTTTCATACAACGGCACAGCGATATCGGGTTTCGAGGCCCGCAGATAGCTGGGGCGGTTGCCTTTGCGTGTAGATGCCATCAGCGTGAACTGGCTCACCACCAGAATGCCTGCATCGGTAACATCGGTCACCGGCAGGTTCATCACCCCATCGGCATCGTCAAAGATACGCAGTCGCAGCAGTTTTCCGCAGAGCCACTCGATGTCCTCGTTGGTATCAGCGTCTTCGATGCCCACGAGAACCATCAGCCCTTTTCCTATGGCTGCCTTCAGGGTTCCGCCGATGCTCACCGACGCTTCACTCACTCGTTGTATTACCAAACGCATAGGTTATTCTATTATTGTCAGTTTGGCGAATTTCAGCAGCAGCTGTTTCTCGCCGAGTTGTTCAAAAAAGATGTGTGCCTTGCGGCTGTCGCCCTCTCCTTCGACCGAAAGCACCTTTCCTTGTCCAAACTTGGCGTGCAGCACGCGCATGCCTGGCATTATGGCGTTGATTTCGGCTAAGGAGTTACCTTGTGTGGGGGTGCTCTTGGAGTGCTCTATCTTTTTGAGGTTGCGTCGCACGTCTTGCTGTTTCTTCTGAAACTGGGGCGAGAGGCCGTTGGTGCGATGTCCGATCAGTCCGCGTGGCAATTCGCCGGCACGTGGGAAGGTACTTCTGGTGTGAGGGCGTTCAATATACCGCTCGTCGATTTCCTCAACGAAGCGTGAGAGTTCCTGGCACGATGAGGAGCCGTTCTGGTAGCGCGTCAGGGCGTAGGAGAGCACAAGATGCCGTTCAGCACGTGTCACAGCGACATAGAACAGGCGTCGCTCCTCCTCCAAGTCCTGCCGGCTCGAGATGCTCATCACGGAGGGGAACAGGTTCTCCTCCATTCCCGTCACGAAGACGTAAGGGAACTCCAGACCTTTGGCCGAATGGATAGTCATCAGCGACACGTGGTCGCCTTCGTCCTCGCCTTTGTCTTCGGAGGTAAGCAGAAGCACCTGTTGAAGGAAGAGGTCAAGGGTCTTTATCTTTCCGCTTTCGGGTGCTTTGTGTTTGTCGGAGGCGGTGTCGGCCGAAGCATCGGCAAAGAGTTTCTCTATGCCGTTGATGCCCTCTTTGCCCACGGAGGCACCGCTGTCCTCGCTGTTGTCTTGTCCAGGTGTGATGAGGTCCTCTTTCTCGCAGAACTCCTGTATACCGTTGAGCAACTCTTCGATGTTTTCGATGCGGTTGGGATTGTCGGGGTCTTGGTCGTCTTGCAGCAGTTTGATGATGCCGGATGCGTAGATGACTTTCTTGGCCAGTGTGTAGGCATCGGTGTCGTAAATCATGGCGGAGAACAGCTTAATCATCGTCATAAACTCGTTGATGCGCTGTGTTGTGCCGCTGTTGATGCCTAGGTTGAAGTTCGGTAGATTCTCCAGCACGGTGCAGATGCTCACGTCGTTGTCGGCGGCAGCAAGGCGCACCTTGTCCATGGTGGTCTGGCCGATGCCGCGTGGAGGATAGTTGATGGACCGTATCAGGGACTCGTCATCATGGTTGTTCACCACGAGACGTAGGTAGGCCAGTACATCCTTGATCTCCTTGCGGCCGTAGAAGGAAATGCCGGCATAGACACGGTAGGGTATCGACATCTTGCGCAGCGCCTCCTCCAAAGCGCGCGACTGCTTGTTAGTGCGGTAGAGTATAGCAAATCCACCGTAGTCAATATTCTCTTCCAGATGGGCATGCTGAATCATGTCGGCCACCACGCTGCCCTCCTCCCGTTCGTCGGCGGTGCAGAGGAGTTTGATGCGTTGGCCGTCGCCGTTGTCTGTCCACACCTCCTTGGGGATGCGCTCCTTGTTGTTCGATATGATGGAGTTGGAGGCATTGACAATATTCTGAGTCGAACGGTAGTTCTGTTCCAACTTGAAGAGCTTGGTCGCCGCGTAGTCGCGCTGGAAATGGAAGATGTTCTGTATGTTGGCACCGCGGAAGGCATAGATGCTCTGTGCGTCGTCGCCCACCACGCAAATGTTCTGGAAACGTGCAGCCAGCTTTTTCACAATCAGGTACTGCGCATAGTTGGTGTCCTGATACTCGTCCACCATGATGTAGCGGAAGCGCTGTTGGTACTTGATTAATACGTCGGGGAAGTCGCGCAGCAGCACATTGGTATTGAAGAGCAGGTCGTCAAAGTCCATCGCCATGGAGTTGCGCAGCCGTTGGTTGTACATCTTGTAGATGGTGCCTATCATCGGCTTGCGTGCCGTCTGGTCTTCCTGTTGTATGGTGGCGTTGTTCAGGTATTCTTCATCCGAAATCAGGTTGCTTTTGGCCATGGAGATGCGGTTCTGCACATAGCTGTGGTTGTAGGTCTTCGGATCGAGGTTGAGTTGTTTGATGATTTGCCTGATGGCCGACTTACTGTCGTCGCTGTCGTAGATGGTGAAAGAGGAGACGTAGCCAATCTTGGTGGCTTCGGCTCGCAGGATGCGGGCAAAGACAGAGTGGAAGGTGCCCATCCAGATGTTGCGGGCGTCGGCACCCACCAGTTTGATGATACGTTCCTTCATCTCGGCAGCCGCCTTGTTGGTAAAGGTCAGCGCAAGTATGTTGAAGGGGTCGACACCTTTCTCAATGAGATGGGCGATGCGGTAGGTGAGCGTGCGTGTCTTGCCCGAGCCGGCGCCGGCGATAATCATTACGGGGCCTTCGGTGCACATGGCAGCTTCGCGCTGCGCTTCGTTGAGTTGGGAGAGTAGGTCTGACAAGGTGTTTGGTGTTTTAATCTATTGGAAAAATCGTTGGTACTTGGTTATATGGACTCTATCGTCACGCCGCGCAGCAGGGCGAAAGCGTCGTATGCCATCACGCTGAGCGACTGCCGCACGCTGAACTCCAAGGTGCAGTCCATTCCGTATTGCTGGTTTCGCGGCGCCGCGTCGTATTCTTTCAGCAGGCGCATCACGTCGTTCATCAGCGGATATTCGAAATGCAGGCGGTAGCTGCAGTCGATGGTCTTCTCTATGATGGTGGCGTGGTCCAGCGCATCGCGTGTCGCCGTGCGGTAGGCGTTGATGAGACCTGGCACGCCCAGTTTGATGCCGCCGAAATAGCGCACCACGACCACCAGAACGTCGGTCAGGTCCTTCGACAGCAGTTGTCCGTGGATGGGTCGTCCTGCCGTCCCCGAGGGCTCGCCGTCGTCGTTCATGCGGCTGGCATCCTTGTAGGG
>CACXCY010000046.1 GCA_902766265.1 uncultured Bacteroidota bacterium | reverse complement strand
GCATGGCCGCCGCCGCACAGGCGGTTGTCAACTACTTCCAGAAGAAGCAGGGCATCATCTACATCAGCGTGATGAACAACATGAGCATCGACTGTGACTGTGTCGACCATCCCGCCCCCGTAAAGTTGGAAGACTACGGCATCCTCGCCTCCACCGACCCTGTGGCTCTCGACCAGGCCTGCGTCGATATCATCAACCAGCAGAAGGTAACCGCCACCAATGACCCCACCGACCTCCTCTCGCGCATCGACCAACAGCACGGCACCCACACCATCGACCACGCCGCCAAAATCGGCCTCGGCATGAAGAAATACACTATTGTGAATATTGATAAGTAAAGCAATGGGGACATTATTGTCAAATATCAGCAATATGAGAAAGCTATTCACCCTGGCCGCCGCTGTGCTGCTGATGATCGGCTGCGGCGACAGCCGGAATGTCCCACAGGTGGAGGGGCACTACACCTACGAACACGCCTTCAACTACGATATGGACGGCTACCATCTCGACGTTCACGAGACCGGGACGATGGACTTCTACGCCGACGGCAGCGCCCTCGACTCGGCACGGCAGGTGTATGTGGCCACAAGGGATGACGGCGACACGACGACATGGGTCTACAACTACATCAGCCCCAGCCAATGGCGCCTGGAGGGTGAAGATTTCTATTTCGCAGGGGTCAAGGAGACGTTCCGCATGGAGGTGACGGAGGAGGACCACGAATCTGAACTGGCACAGAAGATTATCGACACCTACAGCGGCAGCATCGACCACGAATACAAATTCCACCTCGACACGCTGACCGCCACATGCCTGCAATGGAGCCTCACCTACCGCGACGGCCATTCCGACACATGGGTGTTCCACCGCGAAAGCACCCAGAAACCATGAAAGCAACAGTCAAAGCGCTCATCCTCGCCGCCTGCACATGGACGTTGTCGTCGTGCGCCATCGTCAGGGGCTTGAAGACCGATGGCAAGAACGGCCCAGGCATCTTCAGCTTCGAGCAGCGCGAGCACGACACCATTGCCAACGGTATGCTGACATACCGTTTTCCCGTCGGCAAGCGCGCCGAGTGGATTGACACACTGCATTTCTACAGCAAGCCGCATCGGTGCGGGGACATTACCGTGCTGGAGGCGCTGAACGCCAAGAGTCCCACGCAGGGGCTGATCATCATCCATAACGACAGCATCGTATACGAAAGATACTGGGGCGACTTCTCGGCCACCCGCATGGCCACCGTCTTCTCCGTTTCCAAATCCATCACGTCACTGATGTGCGGCATTGCGGTCGACGACGGCTATATCCACAGCATTGACGACCCCGTCACCGAATATCTGCCGGAATTGAAGCGAGAAGACCCTATGTGGCAGAAGCTGACCATCCGGCATCTGCTGGACATGAAGAGCGGGCTGGATTTCGACGACACCTACGAATTCACATCGCTGAAGGATTTGAAGAAACTCAACGCAATGGCCCGGTTGAACTACGGCCACCACCTGATGCGGCAAATCAGGGGGCTGAAGTTCCGTTGCGAGCCAGGCACCCAGCGGCGCTACGAGAGCATGACGGCGGCGGTGCTCGGCGTGGTCATCGAGCGCGCTTCGGGCATGCGCTTTGCCGACTATCTCAGCCAGAAAGTCTGGCAGCCGCTCGGCATGGAGTCGCCGGCACTCGTCAACATCGACAGCCGCAAACACGACGCAGCCCACACCTTCGGCGGCATCAGCACCACCATCACCGACCTTGCCAAGATTGGCCGGCTCTATCTTCATAATGGAATGTGGGATGACCGTCGCATCGTGAGCGAGGAATGGATACGCCAAACCGCCGCGTTCGACTCCACCACCGTCGGCTACCATTTCAACTGGTACAACATCAACTACGAAGGTTTCGCCCGTCCGCAGTATTCCGGCTACTACGCGCTGGGCATCTGCAACCAGGTGCTCTACGTCAACCCGCACAAGAACCTTATCATGGTGAGAATCGGGGAGGACAATAACGGCTGCGCAGTTCTACCGGTGCTGTTTGAGCAGCTGAGCAACGCGTGGCAGTAAAGACCTAATGACAAACAAATCAACAACACATCAATATTATGGCAACCATCTACGACTTCAAAGCTATCGCCAGCAATGGCAAGGAGATTGACTTTGCCGACTTCAAGGGCAAGGTGCTCCTGATTATCAACACCGCCTCCAAATGCGGCTTCACCCCTCAGTTCGACGGGCTGGAACAACTCAACGAGAAGTATCGCGACCGCGGCCTGGTGTGCATCGGATTCCCCTGCAACCAGTTTGCCCAGCAAGACCCCGGCACCGACGGCGAGATACAGGAGTTCTGCCGGCTGAACTACGGCGTCAGCTTCCAAATCATGAAGAAAGTGGACGTCAACGGTCCCGAGGCGCATCCCGTCTTCGAATACCTCAAGAGCCAGGCACCTACCGAGGAGTACAAGGGACTCAAAGCCAAAGGCGCCGCCGCCCTCTTCAAGACCATCAGCAAGAGCGTCGAGAAGGACAGCGACATCAAATGGAATTTCACCAAGTTCCTCATCTCACGCGACGGGACGGTGGTGAAGCGCTATGCCCCCACCACCGAGCCGAAGGATCTTGAGAAAGACATCGAAGCCATGCTATAACACCAAGAGCCCTATGAACCGTCATTCCCAAATCATCCGCACCAGTTGGATAGGCATCGGCGCCAATGTGCTGCTGGCAGCATTCAAAG
>CACXCY010000045.1 GCA_902766265.1 uncultured Bacteroidota bacterium | reverse complement strand
GGAAGATGACCAGACCCACATGGATGAGGGCGTCGGAGGGCTGCTCCGTGATGAAGTAGTCGGTACCCTGAAAATAACGGTAGTCCAGTTGGGCGACGTTAATCTGCACCTTGTTCTTCATCTCCTTCTTTTGCATCCACTCGGTCAGAGCGTTGAGCGAGGCCAGGGCCTCTTCCTGGGCCGTTTTGATGATGGACTCGCGACGAGCGGGGTCCTCGATGGTGGGGTTCACGGCAAAGACGGCGCACACGCGCATCGGAGAGCGTCCCACGGTGAGCAGGTAGTTCATCACCGGGTTGAACGTACCCCAGTCAGGGTTGCGCGAAGCGACGATAGACTCTATCTGCGTATAGTCGAAACGGCAGTAGTATATCTTCTTGGCGTCGAAGCTCGTGAACTTCCATACCGAATCATAGTCGGTCTTGCGGACCTTCTGTTTGCCCTCTATGATAGGCGACACCTCTTTGCCACCTTTCTTATTGCGGCTCTGCGCCATCGACACCGACGGCACCAGCATCAGGGCTGCCATCAGGATGAGAATGTTTTTCATAATCGTGCAATTTTTATGCCTATATTACGGAGAAATGCTTTTTTTATTGTGCCGAAAGGTGTCCAATCCGCAGACACGCCCCCGAGCCGAACTTCCTACAAACCCCTATTCCGGCACCACCACGCCGCCGTTCTCGCAGCAGAGCACCCGTGCCGGGAATTTGTCTATCATCATGAAGTCGTGCGACGAGATAATCATCGACACCCCCTGCTCACGGTTGATGTCAGTGAGCAGCGTCATGATTTCGCTGGAGGTGATGGGGTCGAGATTGCCCGTGGGCTCGTCGGCAAGAATCAGGTCGGGATTGTTAATCAGAGCCCGTGCTATGCCCACACGCTGCTGCTCGCCCTCCGAGAGGCGGTACGTCATCGCATCGGCCTTGTCAGCAATACCCACCGCTTGCAGCGTCTGCATAATCTGCTGGTCGATTTCGTCACGCTTTTTCCAGCCGGTGGCACGCAGCACAAAGTTAAGATTCTCATATACACTACGGTCCGTCAGCAGGCGAAAATTCTGAAACACAACGCCAATCTTGCGACGCAGCAAAGGAATCTGACGTTTGCGGATAGCGGTCAGGTCCATGCCGCACACCATAGCGGTACCCGTGTCGATGGTCTTGTCGGCATAGAGCGAACGCAGCAGCGAAGTCTTGCCCGCGCCACTCTTGCCGATGAGATATACAAACTCCCCACGTTTCAGCGAGAAGGTGACGCCACTCAGCACAAGTCCATCCTGATGACTGATACTCACATTGTTCAGTTCGATAATGTTCTCTGTTTCCATAGAAAAACTTTTGTGCAAAAGTAGCAACAATAATCACGCACACAGGAACACCCCCGAAAGAGTTATCAGCAACCGGTTGTGAATTGCACCCCATCCACCAACTGTAATTAGTCCATCAACTGAATTCTGACGCAAGTCACAAAAGTGACAACCCATATCAACAAACCACAATGGCCAGTAGGTTGGTAGTAGATGGCCAGCAGAGAACATAAAGACGGAGGAGGTGCTGATATGTCGGTGATTTTTTGTAATTTTGCGGCACGAAACCTTTTGCGATGAAACGTGGATATATCATTGGAACACATCGTGTAACACTATACGTGCTTTATCATTTCCTGCTGGCATTGGTGCTGCTGCTGGCCACCCAGGCAATCTTCGCCATTGTCAACCACGGCCTCTTCGATGTGGCATCCGCCCAGGAAATCGGCACCATCCTGCTGGGAAACATGCACTACGGCATCTCCGGCACCTGCATGTTTCTGGCACCTTTCGTGATTCTCTACAGCTTGCCACTGCGTGCCCGCTGGCGCCGAGGTTACACCATCGCCGGTCGGTGGCTGTTCGGCATCCCCACAGGGGTGATGCTGGCCGTCAACATGATTGACGTTCCCTATTACCAATGGACGCTGCGCCGGATGGCCGGCGACATCTTCGGTTATGTAGGGGCCAACTTCGACGGCGGCATGAGCGACCTGCTGGGTGAGTTCGTCACAGGATTTTGGTACTACTTCCTTATCTATTTCGCCTTCATCTTCATCATGGTATGGACGCTGCGGCGTATTGCGCTGACACCTGTGCCCGACGGACGGCGGCAACCCTCCACATGGCTTTCCGCCCTGACGGGCGTGCTCATGCTGGCACTCACCCTCACCGGCATTCGGGGCGGATGGATTGTGCAACACAAACCGCTGGCACCTATCGACGCCTGCCGCTACGCCCGATCAAGCAATACGGCGTTGGTGGTCAACACTCCGTTTTCTATCGTCCGCACCCTGGGCAACACTACGGCTGTGAAACGGCTCAACTACTTTGACACAGACGAGGAGGCAGAACAAATATTCAGCCCCATCCACAGCGGACAAGGGAACACACCACGCCAACTGAACGTGGTGCTAGTCATCCTGGAAAGCTTCTCGGAAGAATACATCGGAGCCATCAATGGAGGACTGGTCAGCTACACGCCTTTCCTCGACTCGCTGGCACAATACTGTCAGATATACCAGGGACGCGCCAACGGCAAACGTTCCATCGAGAGCTTGCCGGCACTTATGCTGGGCATCCCGTCGCTGATGGACGAGCCATATATCACCTCGTCGTTCTCGCTCAACAAGACACAGTCGCTGCCCGGAATACTGAAGCGCCACGGATATGAGAGCGCCTTTTTCCACGGGGCCTACAACGGGTCAATGAACTTTGACGGTTTCGCAAAGATGATAGGAATCGACCACTATTACGGCATGACTGAATATGGCGACCCAAAAGATTTCGACGGCACATGGGGCATCTTCGACGAACCTTTCCTGCAATACAGCGTGAGGAAGATGGGCGAGATGAGAGAGCCGTTTTTCGCCACCGTATACACCATCTCGTCGCACCACCCCTACACTATTCCGCCACCATACAAAGGCCGTTTCCGCAAAGGTCCGCAACCCATACAAGAACCCGTGGGATACAGCGACTACGCTGTGCAGAAATTCTTTGAAGCCGCCAGCCGCATGCCGTGGTACCAGAACACGCTGTTCGTCATCACCGCCGACCACTCTGCACAACCAGTCGACACCCGATACAAAGCCCCCTCGGGAATGTACAATGTGCCCATGTGGCTGTTCCATCCCGGCGACGACGCTACGCGCAGCGACCAGCTGTTCCAGCATGCCGACCTCTTGCCCACCCTGCTGGACTATCTGCAGCTGAGCGACAGCTGCTGCGCTTTCGGCAGGAGTGCGTTGAGAGACGGCACCTCCTTCCACATCGCCTATCCCGGCGACTACTACCAGCTGACACGAAAAGGAGAGCTGATTACCTTTAACGGAACACGTTTCGAGGTGTTCGACCTTGAGAGCGACCCGCTGGCTCAACACGACATCGCCAATCAAAAAGAGAGCGACCCCGTGACAACCGAAAACAAACAGTTTCTCAAAGCCCTGGTACAGCAATACAACAACCGCATAATAGACAACCGACTCACCCCAGACGCGCCCCAAGCAAGCACAGCACGTTAATTAAAACTAATAATCAATACAATACAGTATTCCCTTCATCATTCCGAAACTTTTTCTTAACTTTGCAACGTTTTTGCAAGAGTAAATAATTAAACAAATACCTATCACTAATGGAAAAACTCATTATTACCGCAGCCATCTGCGGTGCCGAAGTCACCAAAGAACAGAATCCCAACGTACCCTACACCGTCGAAGAGATTGTGAGAGAAGCCAAATCGGCAGTCGATGCCGGTGCCGCCATAGTCCATCTCCATGTGCGCGAAGACGACGGCACACCTACCCAAAGCCGCCAACGTTTCCAAGAGTGCGAAGAAGCCATCTATAAAGCATGCCCCAATGTCATTCTCATCCCCTCGACAGGCGGTGCCGTTGGAATGACACCCGACGAGCGTCTGCAGAGTACCGATACCACCCCCATTCCCGAAATGGCCACCCTGGATTGCGGCACCTGCAACTTTGGCGATGAGATATTCGACAACACCATGCCCACCATGCGTGCTTTCGGCAAACGTATGATGGAAAAGGGCATCAAACCCGAATACGAATGCTTTGAGATGGGCCATCTCGACACCATCCTCACCATGGCCCGCAAAGGCGAAGTGCCGGGAGCACCCATGCAGTTCAACTTCGTACTCGGCGTGCCCGGATGCACCCCTGCCACCGTTGGCAACCTCAACTGGTTGGTCAGCAACATCCCCGCAGGCAGCACCTGGACAGCCACCGGCATAGGACGTCACGCATTCACGCTAGCAGCTCCTGCCATCATGATGGGCGGTAACGTGCGCGTAGGATTCGAGGACAACCTCTACCTGGAGCGCGGAGTGCTGGCAAAGAGCAACGGCGAACTCGTCGCCAAAGTGGTGCGCATGGCCAAAGAACTCGGCCGTGGTATCGCCACCAGCGATGAGGCCCGTGAGATTCTGGGACTCAAGAAAAGAAATTAACCCCACCCTCTGTACCTCAGAATGTCGGGATTTCAAGATGCCATGCTTGAAATTTCGACATTTTGATTTCTCCATCGCCATGAAGAAACACCTCCTGCTACTGTTGGCTATAAGCATCTCCCTTGCGGTATCGGCGCAGCTTGACGATGTGTCGCAGCAGGAACTGCGCGCTTCCCGTATCAAAACGTTCCACAAACGCGACGCATCGCGCAGACACCTGCAGAGCCACATTCCCACGATGAGTGTGGCCAACGCCCCTTCGCCCAAGAACAGCAGCGGAATAGAGCTACCTGAAAAATGCTGGTTTCCGGGAGAATGGGAAGAGGTGAAAGCCATCGTGGTGACCTGCTTTTACAACTACCTGGTACCGGACCACGAGAACGACATAAACTATTACGGGGCCCCCATCGTGCCGGGCGTGGCCGACTACTACCGCTACACACCACGTGCCGGATGGCAATGGTACGGTACTGGGCCTTACATCGCTGTGCCCGACACCAGCAACGATGATTTCTCCAATGTATTCTTCTACGTTATGGATGCCATACAGACAGGTCATGCAGAAGCATGGGTAAGGGTGGAACAAGCGTCTGACTCCAACATCGTCCTGCGCAAACTGCGACGTATGAATCTGCACTCCGACAACATACGCTTCTTTGTAGGTTATGGCAATTCCTACTGGTTCCGCGACTGCGGCCCTATCTGTTTCTACTATGGAGACCAGGACAGCATTGG
>CACXCY010000044.1 GCA_902766265.1 uncultured Bacteroidota bacterium | reverse complement strand
TCGTCGTTCGGGAAGCGGGGAAACTGGAAATGCGGCGTGATATACATGCGTTTGTACCCCAGCTGCTGCATGGTGCGGATGCACTCTATCGACTCTTCCGCGCTACGGGAGCCGTCGTCGACACACGGCACCAGGTGGTTGTGCATATCGGTGCCCAGTATTTCGAAGATGGGTTCGGGTTTCTTGTTTTTCTTCAGAAAATCAAACATGCTGCTTCTACGTTAGTCGATGCGCTTGATGTCGGCACCCAGAAGGCGTAGACGTTCGTCGATGCGCTGGTAGCCTCTGTCAATCTGCTCAATGTTGTCGATGCGGCTCTTGCCGTTGGCCGAAAGGGCTGCTATCAGCAACGCCACACCGGCGCGTATGTCGGGCGAAGTCATGCGCACGCCGCGCAAAGAGTATTCACGGTCAAGGCCTATGACGGTGGCGCGGTGAGGGTCGCAAAGAATGATTTGCGCACCCATGTCTATCAACTTGTCCACGAAGAACAGACGACTCTCAAACATCTTCTGGTGGATGAGCACACTACCTTTGGCTTGTATGGCCACCACGAGGGCGATACTGATAAGGTCGGGGGTGAACCCTGGCCACGGGGCATCGGCAATGGTCATGATGGAGCCGTCCATGAAACGTTCTATCTCATAATGCTCCTTGGCAGGGACATACAAATCGTCGCCACGCTGCCATATCTCTATTCCCAGCCGGCGGAACACCTGCGGGATAAGCCCCAGATGCTCCACTTGGGCATTCTTGATGGTGAGGTCGCTCTGCGTCATAGCCGCCATGCCGATGAAACTGCCCACCTCTATCATGTCGGGCAACAGGCGATGGCTGCAGCCATGCAACTCTTTGACGCCGTCGATTTCCAGAAGATTGGAGCCCACGCCGCTGATTTTCGCACCCATGCGGTTCAACATGTGGCAGAGCTGGTAGACGTAGGGCTCGCAGGCGGCGTTCATGATGGTGGTGTGACCCTCGGCCATTACTGCAGCCATCACGATGTTGGCCGTACCGGTCACGCTGGCTTCGTCGAGCAGCATATAGCACCCCTTGAGACGCTGGCCATCCGATGTTTTGGCATGCGGTACGCTCACTTCGTAGCCCACGCGCTTGTAGGTCACGGTGGCTCCCAATTTCTCCATGCCGATGAAATGGGTGTCAAGACGACGGCGGCCTATCTTGTCGCCTCCCGGCTGCGGCACCAAAGCCCAGCCGTAGCGGGCCAACAAAGGACCCACGAGCATGATGCTGCCGCGCAAGGCCGATGCCTGAGAGGCAAAATCCTGGCTTTTCAGGGCCTCCAGACAGACGTCGGAAGCGGTGAATTCAAACGTGCGCTCGTTCTCGTCCTGATGCGTGCAATTCACTTTCACGCCTATCAGACGCAACAGGTCTATCAGTTTGTTGACATCTCTGATGTCGGGTACATTCTCAATGGTCACCGTCTCGCTGGTGAGCAACACGGCGCACAACACCTGCAACGCCTCATTCTTGGCTCCCTGCGGGGTGATTTCACCATTCAGGCGGTGGCCGCCTATTATCTCAAACGAACTCATGCTTTGTTCCTACTTGGCTGTGTTAGTGTGCCTGCTTGGCTTTTTTGCGCTTCTTGCGCTTCTTGCCAGCGGACATATCGTTGATGTTGGCGGACACCGGAGCGCCATCGAAAGTTATCTTAATGTTGCCGAGCGCCAGCTTGCCGTTGGAGAGTTCCTGCATCTGCCGGCTGATGATGTCGTCGTTTTCCACCGCAGATCCATTGCCATCGAAGAGGGAGTGGTTCCATGTGGCGTACGAACGTTTCATCTGTGCGGCCAACAAAGCGGTGAGGATTTCCTTCTCTTCACCGTCCTCATACTCGGCCACGCGCTCTATCATCTTCTCCAATCCTCGGCCGTAATGACGGTAGCGGATGCGCTCGCGCTGGCGCTTCAGCGATTTGGGATGGAACACCACCGATTCCTTGCGGGTGAGCTCATAAGGGCAGTCAACATCCAGTTCCCAATCGGCCAGAATCATCAGGTGGTCCCATAGCTTGCGCTTGTAGTCGGCCGACTCACGGGCGTGGGGATTCACTTGCCCCATCACACCCACAATCACCTCGGCGGCGCGAGTGCGTTTCTCACGATCCTCTATCGTCTTGGCGTATTGAATCATTTTGTACACATTGCGACCGTAGTCGGCGAACTTCATCTTCTCTCTTTGGGTGTTGTATTGCATCGTTGGTTGTTCTTTCTGTTAGAAGCCCAGCAGCCCTCGGCCCCAGGTGCCGCCGATGCCTGCGTGGTGAAAATAGGTGTCGTAGCCATAACAATAGGGATTCCAGAGCAGCGGCCCCAGCGCCCCTGTATTGTCGTGCACGAAGTTAAAATCAATGCCGATATAGTTGTCCCTCGGTGTGCGGAAGCGTGCCGCTATCGAACCGCCATAAGCGCTGATGTCCAGCGGATGTCCCGTGGGACGCCACAACGGCGACACCTGACCACCCACATAGAACGCCGTAGCCGAGAGCCAAAGGTTGTCCTTCACCTGATACTCTGCCTGCACAGCTCCGGCGGCGGCGCGCGACGGTTGGCGTCGAGGCGCCAGATTGCGCTCCGCAGGTGCCGACATCAGGGGGAACATCTCCGATACCACGGCGAAACCGGCTTTCAGCGTCAGACGGTCGTCGACGCGATGCACCATCCTTGGTGCCACGCCTGTGTACCCGCGAGTCGTGCCAAATCCGGAAAATACTCCCGTGAAGAGGTCGACGCCAAAGGTATCATGGCACAAAGTGTCACTCCCCGCGCTGCGCTGCTGCCCCTGGCACAAAACCAGCGGCAACATCAGGACGATGAGGGCTATATATCCTTTGAGTTTTTCCATTATTATAATTCAAAATTTATTAACGCCACTCCTGCCGCATTATTGCACGCACCGGAAAAAATGCCTGCACACGACCGCAGGAACAATAGCGTTTTGCTTTGCTCAAACCGCCCTCAGTCGGCTACAGTTCCATCAGTTTGAGAAACGACGATGGGTAAGGCGTCTCGAAACGCAAGTCCTTGCCCGTCACCGGATGCCGGAAACAGAGTCGGAACGCATGTAGCGCCAGTCGGTTTATGGGCGATACATCGTCTTTGTATCCATACATCGGGTCGTGGACAACAGGATGTTTCAGTTCACGCAAATGGACACGAATCTGATTGCGACGACCTGTGTCGAGCTTCAGCTCCACCAGCGAATAGCGCCGACAGGAACGCACCACCTTATAGTGCGTCACCGCCAGCTTGCCACCGTTGTCAACCGGTGACGACAGCACGCAGTACTCCCCATCGGTAAGCCATGAACGCACCGTGCCCTGCGGCGGCTCAATCTTACCCCACGCCACAGCCACATAGGCACGATCGTAGACAAGCCCTTTCCAATCCGCTTCGAAACGCTGCGACACCTCCTTGGTCTTGCTGAACACCATCAGTCCCGATGTATCTCTATCCAGCCGATGCACAATATGCGCCGTGCACTTTTGATGCGTATAGTCAAAATAATGGTTCAGTTCACCAAGGGCCGTCACATCGTTGGGGAATTTGCTATTCGACAGCACACCCTCGTGTTTGTTGACCACCACCAGGTAGTTGTCCTCGTAGACAATATCTATGCTGCTGTTGCGGAAACGTTCGCGGAAATTGGGCTTGCCGATGCTCACCACCATACCGGGCACCAACGGAAAGTTGAACTGCGACGTGCGGCGACCGTCAACGCTGACACTATGGGCTAGAAGCTCTTTGACTTTCGTGCGGCTCGCATCGGGCATTTGAGCCAGGAGAAAGGAAAGCAATTCCGCGGGCTGGGTTACTTTGAATTCTGTCTTTTTCATGAAAGGATGCTTTGCGTGGACAAATAGAATTACGCTGTTTTGTCTGTTTTATTATGAAACAGGTGTATGTGGCCGATTCTCTGTCTGTCGATAAAAATTGACATCTGTAAATTCTATTCGATTACACTTGTGAAATCATACCCTTTTAAAGAGCTGTCTGCATGGACGCTAACACTACAGAAAACACTCAACAACAGACGTTTGTTGGAACCCCCATAGCCCACCGCTGCGTTAACCATGGAGGGGTGCACAAAAAGCGTGAGTTTTTTAAGATTCTTTTCCCTGCCAAAAATACCTCCCGCAGGCAGCAGTCGATGACGGAACTCCTGTCGAAAAATCTCCGTCATTACAAGTTCCTTGAACGAAACATGGAAAGGTCCGGCAAGATAGTCAGTATGGTTAATGAATCCATCGGTAGGATGCAGCCCCACACGCAACACGGTGACGTCTGCTTCCTGAAAAGCACGCAAGACGGGTGCCGTCCACTGCACCGCCTCATCAATGGACAGAGGATGATAAAGCCCCTTTTCGTAAAGAGAAGCCAATACCGTCTGCCGCACTACAAGGGTGGGATATATACGCGTGTTGTCTGCTCCCGATGCTATAATCTGTTGGGCGGTGGACAACGATTTTTCTGCCGTATCACCTGGAAGCCCAACCATCATCTGCATGCCCAACGACAACCCTGCCGAATGAATCATACCTGCTGCACGAAGTACATCAGCTGCGGTGTATCCTCTCCGTACCTGGGCCAACACCGCATCGTCGAGCGATTGTACTCCCAATTCCACAGTGCCCACCCCTCCCCTACTCAGAACATCCACAATTTCGGGAGTGATGTAGTCAGGCCGCGTCGAAATGCGGATGGACGAAATCCTTCCTTCGTCCAAATATGGGTGCACAAGAGCAAGTAACCGTTGTTGCTCGTCAAGAGGCAACCCCGTAAAGGTACCTCCGAAAAATCCCAACTCCACTACAGCATCAGACGGGAATGTGGGCAAATATGTATCAATAGTGGATAATATTTCTGCGTCAGTAGGCATCTGCTGCTGACCTGATATCACATGCTGATTACAATAAATGCAACGAAAAGGGCATGCCCGTTCAGGAATAAATATAGGAATTGTACGATGCGCTGACAAGAAACTCAAAATTGTTACACGTGAAACATCTTTGTAAGTTACTAACAGGTAAACTGTTGTGAATATTTAAATTCTATGGGTTATCAACAGGGTTCCTGACGTTGTGAACAGGAAGGGTTATGAAATTAGTAAATTCAATATAAATCCAAGAATTCGTAAGGGTTTCCTGTATTCTCAATAAACTTCATCATATCGGCATTACTGATAACAAGGGAGGCGGTATTGTCGTTGGGGTGAAAACTTACTTTTTTGGCTTTTTTCAGTTGGCTGTCTACAAATAGTGTCACCTCATGGTTCACATCATTTATCAAGGTAAACAGCGAAACCGACCCGGGACGGACACCAAGATATTTCATCATGCGTTCGGGAGACGCAAACGACAGTTTACCTTGATGAAGACGGTGTTCAATATCGTGGATATCCATAGCATGCTGCGAATCCATAATGACAAGGTAATGACGGTTGCCTTTATGGTTGCGAAAAAAAAGATTTTTACACAACGTGGTGCCCTCTCCCCTATAATACTGAGCAGCTATCTCAATAGTGGGTGCCTCCGGATGTTCATAATATTCAAATCCGATTCCTAACCGATTTAAGTAATCGTAAACTTGTTGTTGACCTCGCAAAACAAATATATTTTATTGGGTGAAAATACAAAGAATGTCTATACTACAATGCCACTCATTTGTATGAAAAATTTAACAAACAATTATTACTTGATTATACCCAATTGTTGGGACATCTCAAGCATACGCTCAATAGGTTTTCTTGCCTGTTGAATCATATCCGCAGGTAATGTTATTTCTGGCAATTCTTCCTTTATACATTTGTAAAGTTTATCAAGTGTATTTAGTTTCATATCGGCACACTCAAGGCAAGCACAACCTTCATCAGCGGAAACAGCGAAAAATTCTTTATCAGGATTATTTTGCTTCATCTCATACAATATACCAGACTCTGTGGCTACAATAAACTGTGTGGCCAATGATTTGCTTATATAATTCAGCATTGCTTTAGTAGAACCAATAAAACTCGCAACTCTTAATACGGCACTATTACACTCTGGATGGGCTATCACTTCTGCTTGAGGATGTTGCTGTTTTAAGCGTAAAATACTCTCTGCAGTAAGAGCGTCATGCACGGTGCAGGTACCATCCCAAAGCAGCATATTACGTCCCGTTTGACGATTTATATAACCGCCCAAATTCTTATCCGGAGCAAATATTATCTTTTGGTTTCTAGGCAGCGCATTTACCAACTTTTCAGCGTTTCCTGAGGTACAAATTAAGTCGGATAGTGCTTTTATCTCCGCTGAACAATTGATATATGAAATCACTATATGGTCGGGATGCTCTTCTTTGAACTTACTAAAAGCATCAGCAGGACAAGAACGAGCCAGCGAACAATTAGCATTCATATCGGGCAGGATAACCTTTCGTTCAGGGTTTAATATCTTTGCTGTTTCTGCCATAAAGTGAACACCACAAAAAACAATAATATCGCATTGTGTCTTCCGCGCTTCTTGGGCTAACGCCAAACTGTCACCCACAAAATCGGAAACTTCCTGTATTTCGTCACGCTGATAATAATGACCGAGAATGACAGCATTCTTCTCTTTTTTTAACTTTATGATTGCTTCTTGAAGTTCTTTTTTATCCATAGGAAAATGTATTTAAATCGATTTGGAATGTAATAAATTACAACTATTTTACCAACTGCAAAAATAATAAATTTTACTTCGCGTTATAGGACATAATTTTGACATTTATCAACTAATGAGGTTTGAAATGTCATAAGAATCCCCCACTCTTAGAAACCGTTTTGATTTTATTGATGAGAATTGTTGGACATATAAGCGAGGGATTTTTTTAATGTATAGAAGGCGCAATGGGGTTGCCTCATCAAGTTCGGCAGGTATACCACCATTGTAACAGAAAGACCAAGGTCACGACCGATAGAGAATAACCTTGTTTCCGTGAAAAAATCACCGTTTAGATTGCATAAAAAAATTATCAAATGAAGTCTAAACAGTTTCTAACTAACAATGAAAATAAATAGAAAATATTTTTAAATATAATTTTTGATTTTTTATTTGTTTGTTGATTTGGTGAATAACTTTGTAGCTGATTTTAGAGTATAATAAATATAAAAGTTTTTGCACTACTTTATAATTCGGTATATAGGAAAATATCAATGCGGTAAATAATTATCAACAAATAGTTGAAATAAGTAATGAGAATGTAAATGTAGAGTATAAATGATAAGTTACAATCTTAAAGTAGGGTGAAAAAGAAATGAAAAATTGGTAGGATTTAAACATTTTTGATAGCTGGATTTTTTATCCACATTTTATCACTGTTTATTAAAAAGCATTCCACATTTATATTGTTTATAAAGTGTAATATCGCTGAACATCAAATTAGAATATCATTTGGTTATAAACTTGTGAATAATAAAAGTTTGTTTTAAATGAAATACTTATCTAAATGATGTAAATTTGCAGTCATAAAAACTTATTGACAATGGCGAAAAATAAAAAAATAATTCCTATGGCGTGCGACCATGCCGGATATGAGTTAAAGAAAAAGATAAAAGAGTATTTAGAATCTAAAGGATTTGAAATTAAAGATTTTGGAACATATAGTGAAGAGAGTTGTGATTATCCGGACTATGCCCATCAAGTAGGAAATGCTATAAACAAAGGGGAATATGAAAAGGGGATAGTAATATGTGGTAGTGGAAATGGGGTACAGATGACAGTCAATAAATATCCTCATGTAAGATGCGCCTTATGCTGGATTCCTGAAATATCGCATTTAGCCCGCCAACATAATGATGCGAATATATTATCTATGCCTGCCCGTTTTATATCGGAAGAGTTAGCAATACAGATCGTTGAAGAGTTTCTTAATACTCCATTTGAAGGCGGACGTCATCAACGTAGGGTAGAGAAAATCAATAAACTGATACAATAAATCTTTTCCACTCCAATGTCAAAAGACAGCTATAGTGATTTTATCGATCTCTGCAAGAAATCAATAGCAGAGAGAAAGTCAATGGAAAGAGAGCCATTGGCGGATTCTGTTGCCGTACGTTCAGCACAGATGGGTCGTTTAAATACAACCTTACGCCGTTCAATAGATAATTTAGAAGAAGAATTATGTAGATTTGAAAAAAACTTTGTCGCAGCCGGGGGTAACGTATTCTGGGCTAACAGCTATAAAGAAGTTCATGAACAGATGAGAGCGGTGATAGTAGAAGGAAAATACCGTACTGCTACTTTTATCGACTCATCAGATACCTTACTTTTTAACGAGTTAGGTATGGATTATTTTATGAAAGACGAGAAGGTTACTCTTTGTGAAGAAGGTCAATTACAATTGATGGTGGCCGATATGATGGTAGCCGACACAGGGTCACTTTTATTGCTCAATAAAGATAAGGATTACCTTAAAGCACTCAATAATAACGCTGTTAATGTATTTTTTGTCACCATTGACCGTCTATTGAGTTGTGCTACCTATGCGGAAGCTTATGCTAAGGCGGCTGGTGATAGGGGAAGAAAGAACACGGGCATACCATTTGCTACCTTTGGTGGCTCGCCTCATTGTGAAACAATAGTATTTATCGTCAACAACCAGCGTACAGAATTACTTTCGCATAAGCGGCAGCGCCAAATATTAAGTTGTCTTTCCTGTGGTCGTTGCGAAGAGGTTTGTCCAGTTGACAATGTAATAGGCAAAGAACCATACGATAATGTATTTACTGGGCCTACGGGAAGGGTGATGTTGCCTTTTATGGAATCGTTGGAGGAATACCGTCATATCGTGTTTGCGTGTACAATGTGTGGTCGCTGCGAGGAAGTATGTCCTATTATGTTGCCTATAAGGGATATGATTATGGCTTCCCGACGTGAATTCTTTGAAAAAGGACATATTGATTCCAGAATTGACGGAATGTTGACAAAGTACCGCAAATATGTGATGGATCGACACAAGATGAACAAGTCAAGCTGGATGAAACAGCAAGTGTTTTCAAGTCATCTATCGCACGAGATAAAGGACGCCCGCCAATTACCGCATTTTGAGAGCAAAACTTTCAATGAGCAATATATAGAGGAACATTCCAAATAAACCTCCTACCCTATTATGTTGAAACGGTTATTTTCATGTATCGACAACACCTCATTAGGGGGAGATGATACGAAAGAACGTATCGAAGCATTGTGCCATTCATCGGTCTCGATGCAAGATACTATAAAAGGAATCAACCATGTGGCGGCAGTATGTGTATACCCTATATTTGTTCGGCAGGCAGTTCAATTGTTGTCGGGTAGCGGCATTCATGTAGCTTCGGTGGCAGGTGCATTCCCGTCGGGACAATCTCCTATAAAGGTTAAATTAAGCGAAATCCAATATGCCTTAGATGAAGGCGCCGACGAGATCGACATGGTTCTTTCACGAGGAGTTTTCCTAGAAGGTGATTATGATAAAGTTAGAAATGAAGTGGCATCGGTGAAACAACTGTGCAAAGAGAAAACGTTGAAGGTTATATTGGAGACAGGCGAGCTCAAAACCCCGGAAAATATATATAAAGCCAGTATGTTGGCTATGGAGGGCGGCGCGGATTTTATAAAGACATCGACCGGCAAGATATCTGTGGGAGCAACTCCGGAAGCCGCCAAAACCATGCTGCATGCGATAGCAGATTTTTCAAAAAATACGGGAAAAAAGGTGGGATTTAAGGCCGCTGGAGGTATTTCAGAGCCAGAAGAGGCCCTTGGATACATGAAAATGGCGGAAGAAATATTAGGAGAAGAATACACTACAAACCAAAAATTTAGAATAGGTGCCAGCCGACTTACCAATAAAGTCTTTCAGATTTTAACACTTTAACTATTCGTTAAATGATTTTTTTTTCGTTTATTTGCAATCTGGTTCCAAAAGGTTGAAATCCCAATGCATTTGATGTAATGAAGAAGAATGTCAAATGTTAAAATCGAAGGATACAGATAAGAAAAACAAGAATGAAACCATTACAAAAGAAACTTTCTCTTTACACTGCGCCTCAGGAAGCGCGCGCCAAAGGAGTCTATCCTTATTTCACTCCGATTTCGAGCGAACAGAATACAGAAGTTATCATTGAAGGGAAAAAAGTGTTGATGCTTGGCTCCAATAGCTATTTGGGCCTTACCAACCATCCGAAAATCAAGGAAGCAGCTATTGCGGCTATTAAGAAATACGGTAGCGGCTGTGCGGGTTCCCCGTTTCTTAATGGAACGCTGGATATCCATATACAGTTGGAAAATGAACTGGCGGAGTTCATGCATAAAGACGGAGTGATGCTGTTTTCTGCTGGATTCCAGGCCAACGCCGGCACTATCCCCTGCATCACTGGACGCAATGATTATGTGTTGTTTGATGAACGCGACCATGCGTCTATCATTGAGGGAAAGCAGTTAACGTTTGCCACCACACTTAAATATCGTCACAATAATGTGGAAGACTTGGAGCGTGTGCTGCAGAAGTGTCCGATAGATGCTTCTAAACTGGTGGTGACCGACGGTGTGTTCAGTATGGAAGGTGACGTTGCCAATCTTCCGGAGATAAAGCGGTTGTGCGATCAATATGATGCCACTTTAATGGTAGACGAGGCCCATGGGTTGGGAGTGTTCGGCTCGGAAGGCCGAGGTACGTGCGACCATTTTGGAATCCTTGAAGGGACAGAGATTGTTATGGGTACCTTCAGCAAGTCGCTGGCATCGATAGGCGGCTTTGTGGCAACTGACAAGGAAACGCTTAATTACATGAAACATGCTGTGCGGCCCTATATATTTACCGCCAGCATATCCCCTGCCTCTACGGCTTCGGTGATAGCTGCACTGCACATTATGCGTTCGGAACCCGAGAGACAGACGGCTTTGTGGGATATTCAGCGTTACGCATTGAAGAGTTTCCAAGATCTTGGCTTTGAGATAGGCAATACGTCGACACCGATTATCCCGATATTTGTGCGCGACAATGATAAGACATTCGCCGTAACGCGTATGTTGTTGGACGAAGGGGTGTTTATCAGCCCAGTCATCTCCCCGGCTGTCCCTGCCGATGAAACACTGATACGTGTGGCTCTGATGGCAACGCATACCAAGGAGCAGATCGATTTCGGTGTGGATAAGATATACAAGTGCTTCAAGAAATTAAACATCCTTTAAGTTGTGTGCGGAGACGTGCGACAGCGAAAAAGACAGTAATTATGGCAAACGAACTTATTGTAAAGGAAGTCTCCTCTCGTCGTGAGCTCAGGAAATTTATAAAATTCCCCAATCGTCTGTTCAAGAATGTCCCTACCTATATACCTCCATTGATGGGCGATGAGACAGGGCTGTTGACGGACAAGAACCCTTCGTGGGAACACTGCAAGCAGAAGTTCTTCCTTGCCTACAGAGACAACGAGGTGGTGGGTCGCGTGGCTGCCATTATCAACCTTACTGTCAACGAGAAATGGCACAAGAAAGCGGTCCGTTTTGGATGGATGGATTTCATCGAGGATTACGATGTGTTCACGGCGCTGCTTGACAAAGTGAAAGAGTTTGGCATCGCCAACGGGATGGAAACCATTGAGGGACCCATGGGATTCACCGATATGGACAAGGAGTGCTGGGCAATAGACAATTTCGATGCTCGTCAGAATCTGAGCACCCTCTACAACCCCAAATATTATATTGATTTCATAGAGCGTGCGGGGTTTGACATTGTGTGCCGTTGGCAGCAGAACATCGTGATGTCCGACAAGCCGGTGCCTGACAAGGTGGCGCGTATCAATGCGCTGATTCAGGAGAAATATGACGTGCATCTGCTCCAGGTGAAGCGTCGCAAGGATATCTATCCCTATGCCCGCAAGTTTTTCCTCACACTGAATGAGGCATTCAAGGATTTGTTTGACTTCGTGCCCCTCACGGACAAGGAAATCGATGTCTACATCAAGGAATATTTCCCCTTCATCAATCTTGATTTCGTCAACTTTGTGGTGGATAAGGATGACAACCTGGTGGCTTTTGGTCTCTGCATCCCCGATCTCAACAAGGCATACCAAAAGTGCAACGGTCATCTCTTCCCGTTCGGCTGGATTCATCTGCTGAGGGCGTTGCACAAATTCGACACCATCGACTTGCTGCTCAACGGGGTGCACCCGGACTGGCAAAAGCGTGGGGTACACAGTTTGTACTATTCCGAACTGAACAGGAACGCTATCAAGAACCACGTCCACACGGCATATTCCAATCCGCAGATTATCGGCAACGAGGCGGAGAAGCTGTGGCACACTACCTACAATACGGAGAAGTTGATGACTCGCGCCGTGTTTGCCAAGAAGATATAACGGTGCCAGCCGCACAACAGAACAAGCACCGCCTCCGGAATGCCCGAGGGTGGTGCTTGTCGTTTCTTTACTGTGTGCGCAGCGGAGGGTTAAACTTTGTAATAACTGCGCAATATGTTGACAAACATGTTGCCGGGGAGTATGTTGTGGAGCACTACGGAGAGGCGTTGTTCGAGGTTGGCCACCACATAGCGTAGCCGTGGTCGGCGGCACTCGATTATCTTCACCACTTTCTTGGCCAGTATTTCGGGGCGCAGGCCTCCGTTTTCCTCGTTTTCGATGATGTCGATGCTGCGGTGGAACGAGGCGCCGTAGGCCTCGCTTTCGGCTGTCAGAATGGAGTTTTTGCGGCTTGCCGTGAAGTTGGTGGCGAAGTCGCCGGGTTCGACCATGGACACTTGTATGCCGAAGCCCTTCACTTCGGCTGCCAGTGCTTCGCTGAAGCCCTCGATGGCGAATTTCGATGCGCTGTAGAAGCCCTGGTACGGGAGCCCCATGACACCTCCGATGGAGCTGATGTTGACGATGCGTCCCTGACGTTGCCGGCGCATGACGGGAAGCACTTTCTGGCATACGTTGACGCATCCGCGGAAGTTGGTGCCCATCTGGACGCTTATTTCGTCGTCTGTGGCCATTTCCAGGGCTCCGCCGATGCCCATTCCGGCGTTGTTGACTACGGCGTCGATGCGGCCTTCTGCGGCTACAATCCGGTCGATGCCTGTGGCTACGGATTCGGGGTTGCGCACGTCCATTTGGAGGAAATGCACGGTGGGGTGCGACTGGGGGTTGCGGCTGGTGCCGTAGACGGTGTATCCTTTGGAGGCAAGGAGCTCGGCGGTGGCTTTGCCGAAGCCGGAGGAGGCGCCTGTGATTAAGATTACTTTGCTCATGTTGGTGTTGTTTTCGGGGTGCAAAGATAGGCATTATTTTGCAAATGCGAGGGGTTTTCGGTGTCTTTGTGTGTTGCATTTGCCCTCTCTCCTCCCCTCCTCGGCCTACTTTTCGCTCCCGTCCGGAAAAAAGATATACTCTTTCCATAGAAAAGATATACTCTTTTGCATGAAAAGATATACTCTTTTGTGGGAAAAGATATACTCTTTTTGGTGAAAAGATATACTCTTTTTTGCCGAAAGACATACTCTTTTGGAATCGGCTGATAGACAGGATGGGCGGGAACTTGACTTCCAGTGGGGGAACAGGCCCTGGGCGACCGGCTCATGGGCGGGCTCGGAAGGTGGAAAACCGATAATGCCCGTATATGGGAATAATTCACTATCTTTGCACTGCGTATAATGTTGTCGGAATGGCTCCAACGTCCAATAAGATAATTGATAATCTCGACCGGTTTATCAGGAAATACTACCAAAGCCGTCTCGTCAAAGGGCTGCTTCTGTCGGCCGCTTTGTTGCTGGCGCTGTTCCTGGCCGTCGTCGTGCTGGAGCATTTCGGCTATTTCAGCGTGCCGGTGCGGACGGCTCTGTTTTGGACCTATCTGCTGGCGACGGTCGTCGTCGTAAGCGTCTACGTCGTGGTCCCCTTGCTGAAGATGTACCGCCTAGGGAAGGTGATTGGCTATGAGGAAGCCGCCCGCATCGTGGGCTCCCACTTTCCGGAAATCAAGGACAAACTGCTCAACCTGCTGCAGTTGCAGCAATCCGCCGGCAAGGGCAACCCGTCGGGAGCCGCACTGCTCGAGGCAGCCATCGAGCAGAAGACAGCCCAGTTGAGCCCCATCCCCTTTGCAGGCGCGGTAGACCTGAAAGTCAACCGGAAATATATCAAATACACCGCCATCCCGCTGTTGGCAGTGCTGGCCCTGCTCCTCTTCTCCCCCTCTTTTATTGTAGAGCCCTCCAAGCGAATAGTGCATCATTCCACCTACTACGAACGTCCCCAGCCATTCGTCTTTAAGGTGCAGAACGCCCAGCTGCAGGCCGTCCAGCAGGAGGACTTCCTGCTCAAAGTGGCCGTAATAGGCGACGCAGTCCCCGACGAAGCATTCGTCAACATCGAAGGAAGGGTTTACAAGCTTCGCCAGCAGGACAAGACACACTATTCCTACGAATTCAAGAACCTGCAGCATACCACCAGGTTCACCCTGCAGGCCGCCAGCGTGGAGTCGCCGGAATACGAGCTCACGGTCTATCCCAAGCCCATCGTAGTCAATTTCCAGGCAGCCCTCTCCTACCCCGGCTATACGGGCAAACAACGTGAAGTGTTGTCCAACGTAGGCGACCTCACCGTACCGCAAGGCACAGTGATTACGTGGCAGTTTCAGACCAGGGACGTGGATTCGTTGTATTTTGTGCACGACAACACAGCCAAGCCGCTGGCCCCCAACGCCAACGGACGCCTGAGCCATTCGTTGCGCGCCGCCCGTTCGTTCGAGTACGGTTTTTACGTGCACAACAAGCAAGTGGGAGAAGAGGATGTGCTTAATTATTCCGTATCGGTTGTCAGCGATTGTGTCCCCATGATTCTGGCCATGGAGATGCGTGACTCTCTGACCCCCGACCAGGTGTTTTTCAAGGGGCGGATAAAGGATGATTATGGTTTCAGCAAGCTGGAATTCAAACTAGAGAAGACAAATGTCAGCGACACCTCGCAAAAGACCGTCGTTGCGGTGCCGATAGCCGTTACCAGCGAACCGAGCCAAGAGTTCTATTATTCAACCAACCTGAACGAGTTGACCATAGCTCCCGGCGATGTAGTAAAGTATTATTTCGAGGTTTGGGATAATGACGGAATCAATGGTCCCAAATCAGCAACGTCGCAGGTGTTCGAGATAAAAGTCCCCACCAGTGAAGAGTTGGACAATATCTTGGACAACAATTACGAGCAGATTGAGAACAAGGCAAATGCATCGATAGGCGATTTGCAGAAACTGCAGAAAGAAATAGACGAACTGATGCGTCGCTTGGTGGACAAAAAAGAGTTGAACTGGCAGGACAAAAAACAGTTGGAGCAGCTTCTGGAAAAGCAGAAAGCAGTGAAAGAGACGCTGCAGAAGATGCAGAATCAGATTCAGGAAAACAACCGTCTCGAGGAGAAATACCGCCAGCAGAGCGAGCAGATAATGGAGAAGCAGAAAGAGCTGGACAAGTTGTTCGACCAGGTGATGAACGATGAGATGAAAAACATGATGCAGGAGATAGAAAAACTGATGCAGGAGGTGGACAAGAATAAGGTGCAGGAGCAGCTCGAAGGGCTGAAAATCAAAAACGAAGACGTAGAACGTCAGTTAGACCAGAACATTGAGTTGATGAAGCATCTGGAGATGGAGAAACGAGTTGAAGAAGTGGTGCGGAAGATGGACCAACTTGCAGAAAAGCAGCAGCAATTGTCTGACAAAACCAAGGATGCAAAGAGTAAGGATAAGGATGATTTGATGAAGCAACAGGAACAACTGTCATCGGAGTTTAACAAGCTGCAAAAGGATATAGAAAACATACAAAAGGACTATAAAGAATTAGATCCTTCTCAAGAGTTTAAGGTTGACAAATCGTTGGAGAACAAAATAAAGAGTGAGCAACAAGACGCTCAGAACAAACTGAATTCCGGCAAGAACAAAGATGCGTCACAGCAGCAGAAAAATGCGGCTGACGATATGCAGCAGTTGTCCGAGCAAATGGCAGAATCGCAGATGAATATGGAGCAGAACGAATTGGCGGAGGATGCCGAAATGGTGAGACGATTGCTCAAGAATGTTGTCCGTTTGTCCTTTAATCAAGAGGCATTGATAGGGACATTGAATACTGTTTATATTCAAGACCCCAAGTACCAGCATATTATTAAAGAGCAGAACGAAATCAAGGATGATTTCAAGAATGTAGAGGATTCCCTTCGCTCCATGGCCCGAAGGCAGATTACCATAGCGTCAATGATTAATAAAGAGTTGGCCAACATAAACAATAATTTGTCCAAATCATTGTCGGGACTGTTACAGTTCAACCAAACATTCTATGGGAATTCACGCAACACCCAATCAGCCAAATCGATGCAATATGCAATGACCTCTCTCAACAACTTGGCTCTAATGATGGCCGAGTCGCTCGACCAGATGCAAAACCAAATGCGTCAGAATCAACAGCAAAAGAAGTCAGGCAGTTGTAAGAAACAAGGTATGAAAATGAAATCCGGCAGCTGCAACAAGCCCGGCAAAGGTAAGCCGTCTCCAAAATCGATGAAGCAGATGCAGGATGAGTTGAATAAGCAATTAGATGCTCTTAAGAAGCAATTGGACAAACAAGGCAATAAGTCGGGAAGTAGAACGAAGATTGGTGAGAAAAATTCAATGAGTGAGGAATTTGCACGAATGGCGGCGCAGCAGGAGCAGATACGCCGTATGATGCAGGAATATGGGCAAGAGGTAAAGCAACAGAATGGTAGAAACAGCAAGATGGCAAGGGAAATTGACGAGATGATTAAGCAAATGGAGCAGACGGAAACAGATCTTGTCAATAAGACGATAACACAGCAGACAATTCGTCGTCAACAACAAATCATGACTCGCTTGCTTGAACATGAGAAGGCCGAAATGCAACGTGAAAAAGAGCAACGTAGGGAAAGCAAGGAAGGCAAGGACCATTATCAGCCATCGCCTGGTGATATGGAACGGTTTAACAAAATGCAGGAAAAGAATTTAGAAATGTTTCGTAATGTGCCTCCTGCACTGGCGCCGTTCTATAAAAGCAAAGTGAATGATTATTTTTATAAGTTTTAAGCAAAAAATACGAAAAAATAGTGTACTTTTGTAATAGAAGAGTATTCTGCAAATGACAATGGAAAGATTTGTAATACAGTCTAGTATCAAAGAAATCGCAAAGGTGGAGAAGTATATAAGTGATCTTTGCGATGAGAAGAATGCGTTCAATTATTTTGCAACGATTTCGGTAGCGGTGATGCAGGCGGTAGAGAATGCGATAACGCATGGCAACAAGTCAGATGTGGAGAAGATTGTCATCATTGAGAGTGGAGATTACTGTGGTGGTATATACTTTGAAATTGAGGATCAGGGAGAAGGATTTGATGTTGCACAATACGGAGACCTTTCGATAGAAGGGACCAAAGGGGATGGTATATTTATGATGAGAATGCTGTCCGATAGATTGGAATACAGCAATGGAGGACGTAAAGTGCGGATGGAGTTTGCCATTAGAGGTATCGATGCCACCCAGGCGGTAGAACGCGCAAATACATTGCAAAAATATTTTATGACAAAACAGGTTGAGGCCTAAGTCATATTAGATGTACACAGACGGCGAACAACATATATGTTGGTCGCCGTTTATTTAATATATGTTAACATGCAACCGACAATTAGACTTATCTTTTCAGCAGTTGGTCTTGCTTTAAGTGTAGCAGTTCTGGCTTTGCTGATTATTATGGAAGAACCCAACATAAGGGTGCTGATTATGCTTTTGGCTTTGGGGATGGCCTCTCAGGGAATGACGTTGCTTGATCAAGTAGGGGAGAAGCAAGAGAAAAAGGACGAACAGGAAAATTAGAATGCGAAAATTTTCTCCGCACGGGTTGTCATAACCTCATTAGTGGGCTAAAACAAAATGTCCTGTGCGGTGATTTGTAAAAATCCGATTAATTTTGAGGAATGATATAGGTAATTATACATGAATTAAGTGAAACACAGCGTGTTAGTATGTGTTTTGGAATAACAAAAGTAATCACGTAAAAACATTTTATTGGTTAGAAGTAGCAATGAGTGTACATTTTTCAGTAGACGGTATTAAATTTGTGCTTGGAGAAAAGCTCCAGGTGAAGAAATGGGTGAATGAGGTGGTGAGAAGAGCAGGAAAAGCGGTTGGGGAGATTAATTATCGTTTTTGTAGTGATGACGATATCTTGGGTGTAAATATATCATATCTGAATCATGATACCTATACGGATATCATTACGTTTGATTATGTAGAAGGCGATGTGGTGGCGGGTGATATTCTGATAAGCATAGACCGTGTTAGAGATAATGCCCAGAAGTATGCTGTCACGTTTGAACAAGAATTGCATCGGGTGATGATTCACGGTGTGCTTCATCTCTTGGGCAATGGGGACAAGTCTGAAAAGGAAGC
>CACXCY010000043.1 GCA_902766265.1 uncultured Bacteroidota bacterium | reverse complement strand
TAAATTAGCTATAAAACAGCAATATATATCCTGATAGATACAAAATAGGATAGGAGAGAGGGGCTATTTATTATAGGAAGATGTATAAATGATATACGAAATTCCATTTACTATATATACCCACTTATGCGATTGTCAGAAGCAGTTGTCGCTTCAAGGCATTGCCCAAGTCTTTCACGAAGTGGCAGAAAGACATTGGACTTCGCTTGGCGTAGGGATGCAACAACTTAATGACAAAGGACAATCCCGGATTCTTTCCCGCGTCAGTTACCGTGTTGTGAGCCGCTACCCAAAGCTAAATGAGCAGGTTAAATTGCGCACTTGGTTGCATAGCTGTGACGGATTGTTGACGCTGCGAGAGTCGGAAATTCTGAGTTCGATGAACGAAGTCCTTATTGCAGCAACGTCAAGTTGGGCCATAATCAATATCGCCAGCCGACACGCATGCAGCATACGCGAAGATCTGTATGATAGCTGCGTATTTGAAAACAGGAAAGCTTTGGCCATTAAACCCTCTAAGATTTTGATGCCCGACAATCTGGTGGATGTTGTTTCATTCAAAGCACCATATTCATCAATTGACCGTAATCAGCATGTCTATAATGCAGAATATCTCCGGTGGATTTCCAATTCGCTGCCTGACACATTACACAGAAAAACAATTCTGGGGTTGGACGTCAACTACAATTTGGAAACGTTACCACACGAGGAAGTAAAAATTTCTCAAAAATTGGACGGCAACCAAGTTTGGATTCAAATTTCCAATTCTCGTGACGTTGCCGTACGAAGCAGAGTTTTTTTATCAGAATAGCCAACATATGTTCATCCGTCCACGAACATATGTTCCTTCCGTCATGAACATATGTTCGTTGGCCTATGAACATATGTTCATAAAATGCCCCCAAAAATTCCACATGCGATAATATTATAAGAATAATGCCATACTGGTACCGTTGGACTGCATTTTGTATTATGTTAACTAAATAATAGAGCATGAAAAAAAAGAGGTTCTTGTTGGGAACCTCTTCTTTTTAGCATTGCGATTGTTTGTTCTTGCTTGTTGCTTATTGCTTATTCTCCTTATTGGGTGTTTTATTTTTCTGACTGCAGAGCTGTGAGGCGGGCGTTCACGGCTTGGAACTCGGTGTTCATTTCCAGGCGCAGATAAACCGTCTTTAGCGCATTCAGGCAGTTGAACAAGTTTGCTTTGTTGGTTGCTTTTTGTGCTTCAGGCAAAGCGTCGATATAAGCTATGGCTTTGTTGAAGTACTGAACCGACTGACCAAACAGTTCTTTGGATTCTGCGTTGAGTTTGTCATACAAACCAGTTTCGTCGTTCGGGTCAACATTATTGGCGGCATCAAGTTTGTCTACAGCTCTGTTGTAGAACATCTTACCCATGCTAAAATTGGCACCAAACTGGTCGGGGTCAATTTGCAGGGATTCCTGATACTTCTCCTCTGCCTCTTTGAAAGCGTTGGTCAATTCATAGATGGCGGCCACCTGGCAGAGCAATGTTGCTTTCTTGACTTTGTCGTCGCCTACCTTATTCATGGCAGCCATGATGGACTCCTTGCTCTTATCCATGTTGCCAGTCATCAGATAACCTTGAGCCATCAGCATATCTGCCTCGTATTTGTCGGGGAAATTCTTGCCGAACGAGCGAGCGGTCTTCATGGCTCTAACCGTATCTTTCTCTGTTCTGTAGATATTGAAAAGAGTTTCATACACTTGGTTTCTGTCGGTTTTCTGGCTTACCAGCGTGTTGAAATACTTCTTTACGTTAGCGTTGTCCTTGAGGTTGAGTGCGCTGATGCCGGCAAGATAATAGGCGGCTTGGGCACTTTTCTTGTCGCCAGCCATATTGAAAATCTGGATAGCGGTATCGCAGATCCCCATTACTTTAGTATAGTTCCTTTCATCGTTGAAAGCGGGATATGCCTGATCGAGGTAGGCATTGGCGATGTAGTTGAAGAACGGTGTGATGTTGTTGGTGTATTCCCCTTTGGTGTCGAACTGTTTCCAGTTAAGGGCCGATTTATAAGCCGTACGGTACCAGTCGGGAGCAATCTCTTTCAACTCTTTTGCCGACTTTTTGTTTTGATTGATATCTATACCAATTTTTGTATAAATCATGGTACGATAATACCACGTTTGGGCTTCAGCTTTGGTTTGTTCGTGCTCGGCGGCCTGATCTATGTATCCTTTTGCCTTTTTAAGGTATCCCCTGTTCTGTGCCTCATACGCGCTACTGACGTTGAGCGACTGGGCGCCGGCGGCAAATCCCAAAGAGACAAGTGCTACAATTAAGGTTACTTTTTTCATCGTTTAATATGTTTTTTGGTTATTTACTGATTAGTACTGTTTCAATATTTATTATTGCAGGGTGCTGCGCGTCCCCTACTCTTCACTCCCCTGATCTTTTTCGTCAGCATTCTCGTTGGCTGACGGCGATTGTGGAGTCGTTTCTTCGGTGGCGGTCTCAACATTTGCCGTCTCTTCCGCTACCTCTTCGGGATTCTTGGCGTCGTCTTCCTCTGCATCCACTTTGGTAATGGAAGCTATGGAATCTTTCTTGCGAAGCTCGATAAGCTTGACACCCTGAGTGTTGCGTCCCAACACGCGTAGCGAAGCCACATGCATGCGGATGGTGATGCCCGAGTTGTTGATAATCATCAGGTCATCGTTGTCGGTCACATTGGCTATGGCCACCAGCTGACCGGTTTTCTCGGTTACATTGATGGTTTTCACGCCCTTGCCGCCGCGGTGAGTGGTACGGTACTCTTCGAGTTCCGAACGTTTGCCGTAGCCGTTCTCGGACACAACCATGATGTTGTCGTCTGGATTGGCGACAGCCAGCATACCTATGACATAGTCCTTCTCGTCTTGCAGCGTAATACCTTTCACGCCCGAAGCGCCACGACCCATGGCGCGGAACTCCTCTTCGGGACAGCGCACCATCTTGCCGTAGCGCGAGGCGATGAGCAGCTGGTTGGTGCCGTCGGTCAGGCGTGCCTCAATCAGCTCATCGTTGTCGCGGATGCCCACGGCGATAATACCGTTGGCGCGGGGACGCGAATAGGCCTCCAGACAAGTTTTCTTGATGATACCGTTCCTCGTACAGAGCACGATATAGTGGTTCTCAAGGTATTCCTTCTCCGTCAGATTAGTCACGTTGATGTAGGCCTTCACCTTGTCGTCGGGCTCTATGTTGATGAGGTTCAGGATAGCGCGGCCTTTGGAGTCCTTGCTACCTTCGGGTATCTCAAAGGCACGTTTCCAGTAGCAACGGCCCTTCTCGGTGAAGAAGAGCAGGTAGTTGTGGTTGGTAGCCATGAATATGTGTTGCACGAAATCCTCGTTGCGCACCGAGCTGCCTTTCGAGCCGATACCACCTCTGCCCTGGGCGCGGTATTCGCTCAGTAGCGTACGTTTCACATAACCCATGTGGGAGATGGTGATGACCACCTTGTCGTCGGGTATCGTGTCTTCGATGCGGAAGTTGGCGGCATTGTATTCAATTCGAGTGCGACGGTCGTCGCCGTATTTGTCGCGCACAGCGATGAGTTCGTCCTTAATCACGGACATCAACACATTGTGGTCGCCCAGAATCTCCTTGCAACGCTCGATGAAGGCCAGTTTCTCATTGTATTCGTCTTCCAGCTTCTGGCGTTCCAATCCGGTGAGTTGACGCAGACGCATCTCAACGATGGCGGCTGCCTGCAGCTCGGTGAATCCGAATTTGTTCATCAAATCGTTTTTGGCCGCATCCACCGTCTGTGCTGCACGGATGGTGGCAATCACCTCGTCGATGATGTCTATGGCTTTGAGGAATCCCTGCAGGATATGGGCGCGCTTTTCGGCGGCAGCCATATCGAAGCGTGTGCGGCGGGTGACCACCTCTTCACGGTGTTCGATAAAGACGCGGATCAGGTCCTTGAGATTGAGCAGCTGCGGACGGCCTTTCACCAACGCGATGTTGTTCACGGCAAAAGAGCTCTGCAGCTCCGACAGCTGGAACAACTTGTTGAGGATGACGTTGGGCACCACATCGTGGCGAAGGTAGTATACCATGCGGACACCCTCTTTGCCCGATTCGTCGCGTATGTCGACAATACCGTCTATCTTGCCCTCCTTCACCAGTTGCGCCTGGTGTTTGTGCATCTCCGATTTGTTGATGCCGTAAGGAATCGAATGGGCGATGATGATAGGACGGCCGGTCTTGTCCTCCTCGATGGAGGTTTCGGCACGCAGGATGATGGAACCGCGGCCGGTCATATAGGCCTCGCGGACGCCGGAGTAGCCATAGATGATACCGCCCAGCGGGAAGTCGGGAGCTATCACATGCTTCATCAACCCTTCCACATCGATGTCGGGGTCGTCGATATAGGCGATACAGCCGTTCATCACCTCACGCAGATTGTGGGTGGGCATATTGGTGGCCATACCCACGGCGATACCGTTCGAGCCGTTAATCAACAGGTTGGGTATCTTGGCAGGCAGCACCGTCGGCTCCACATTATCGTTGTCGTAGGTCGGCACCATATTGACGGTATCCTTGTCGATGTCGGCAACCATCTCGTTGGCAATCTGTTTCATTCTTGCCTCGGTATAACGCATGGCTGCTGCGTTGTCGCCGTCGATATTACCGAAGTTACCCTGGCCGTCAATTAGCGGATAACGCATCGCCCACGGCTGGGCCATACGCACCAAAGCGCCATAGATTGATGAGTCGCCGTGAGGGTGGTATTTACCCATAACGTCACCAACGATACGGGCCGACTTCTTGGTGGGAGTGTTGTAGTAGTTACCTTCCTCATTCATCGAGAACAGAATACGGCGATGCACGGGCTTCAATCCGTCACGGGCGTCAGGCAAAGCGCGAGCCACGATGACAGACATCGAATAGTCGATATACGCGGTCTTCATCACCGTTTCGATGTCAACACGAGTGATTTTTTCGTTTTCTGATTGCATAAAATATATTATTCTTTTTAGTTTTCAGTCATTTGATATATGCTGTCGCAGCATTAATTGTACGCAAAGGTACGAAAAATAATCCACCTGCAAGGGAAAATGCGCATCTTTTTATATATGTTATCAACAATATATAACGCGCGTGTGCGCGCACACATATAGCGCTATCTACAACGGTGTGTTTTTTAGAAAACTATCAAAAGGATTCGTCCTGCAGAAAAGCACCCAACCGCAGAATGTGTTTGTAACTTTCCCCCCTTTTGTGGGCAATCAAACAGTATGTAGAATGTGAAACGTGAAATGCGAATGCACGCACTTTTTTTTTACAAAAATTACCTCTTTTACGACCGAATCCAAAGTTAGACTTAAGTTAGACTTAGGTTAGAGTTACATCAGACTTACATCAGACTTGCAATTCTATTATTTGTTCTGAAAATTGTCAATACCCTGCTTGATTCCTGCAAGCAATTGTACAATTCCGCAAAAGAGAGAAAACAAGATAAATTCACCAAGACCAATAAAGAAGAATACAATATTAAAGGAAAGTATACTAACAATAGCCAAAACGATAAGTCCTATGATGCTTAACACCAACATTATTGTTGCATAAGTATACCACCCGCTGCGTTCTACATATTTGGATGCCTGCTCTTTAACTTGTGGTTCGTTGGATTTGTTCGTCTCCTTTACCTCGACTAGGGAAGTTCCACAGAATGGACATTTTGCAAATTGGTCACTAATTTCTTTTCCGCATAGTTTGTTAGGACAAATAACTGTACTCATATTAATCTAATTTTTACTCATCCGCACCACGACGAGTATTGTCTACAAAAGAAGCGTGGTGCCGTACAATCTTAAGTATCGAGATTGAGGCATAAGCCCTTCTAAACGCATAAATCTATCCATAAGATAAATAACGCTTCACGGTTTCTTTGTGAAACCGAATGCAAAGATACGTTTTTTTTCGACACTTTCGCATTTTAATTATTCTATTAGTAATAACGTATAAATCAATATAATTGCCATAGGGCTTTCTTCGTTTATACTTTTCGGAAAAATATTTTCGGCAAACTTCCCGATTGGCACATATTTTGATATATGTCAACAAAACCATGTTGAAATAATGGACGTTGACCTTGATTGACACGCTTTGTTTTATCGTACTTTTGAATTTGTAATATAATTGCGATAATATCAATAATATTATTGATTATTAAGATAATATATGGAAGCTGTATTTAGCCAGAACGCCAAAAAGGCCATATCGTACAGCCGTGATGAATCAATCCGGCTGAAGAACGGCGC
>CACXCY010000042.1 GCA_902766265.1 uncultured Bacteroidota bacterium | reverse complement strand
TGGTTCTGTTCATTTTTCATAACGAGTGGTTTTAGTTAATAATAAGTGAAAAATCGGTGGCAAAGATACTACAAATTCCGACACAAAAACACTCTGCAACTTTTTGGCAGAGAGAGGGTTGTCATTTTGGAAGTTTTATCCCCAAAATTTGCATTTTTCGATCAAAAAAGTGCAAGAAACGAGATTTTTCTTCTGTTGAAAACCTGTTGGTAAATTGTTGATAAGTTTTTTTTGCACCGCCAATCTTCACCATCCCATATTTCTTTGTATCTTTGCCCCGAAATTTAAATTCCCCAAAATGAAACGCCATATACTTTTATTCATCACCCTTATATTCAGCATTCTAACCACATTTGCGCAGCGCACACCCCAGCAAATGGCTGCCGTGCTTCAGCAGATGGACGAGCGTCTCGACAAATACGACTACGAAGTGCAGCTGGACTCGTTTTACTACGAATGCCAACGGCAGATTCGTCTGTGCGACAAGAAGATAGAGAAAAACACTCCCGCCGCCTATGCCGAAAGAGCCGTATGGAGAGCGCTTTTGGCCAATGCAGAGAATTTATATCTAGTTGAATTCGGGAGAAAAATCAGTGAACGCACGGCGCTCGCTACAGACAACGAACAGGATTGGCACACGTGGGACTATAATAAAATATCGGCCGACATCACCCGGAACTACTGGCTGTCCTTGCAGGACGCATACCTGTCGCACACAGATTCGAAGACATATCTTCCCATCATTTCTTCCTACACATCTTATGAACATGCCCTACTCAGTGTGACAGATGCCTACCCCACCCTCTACGACTTAATTGCCAAGGATTTCTCTCAAAAGAAAAACTTTCATAACAGTTCTGGGGCGTCAACTCAATGGGAGACATACCTTTCAGAAGACCTCACCACGCTCGACCTCGGCACTGCTGACACACTTTCATCCAACTACCAGCTATTAAGACTCTATCAGGAAATGTTCCGTTTTCATCAAGACGATGCCAACAAAACCAGTCTATTAGTCTGGCAATTAGAATTCTTCAACAAAATCCGAAACTCATGCATAGAAGGCATCGACATACACACGGCTGCTCTTGACCAATATTTAGAACGGCTGGATCAGCGTTACAGCCATGAACCATTCGCATGGATACTTTTCATGGAGATGGGGGATTACTATTCTCCCAAAGGTTGGGAGCCCCGAGATGAAAACCACTACTACAAAGCAGTACATTACTACCAATTGGTGCGAGAAGCAACCGCCACTTCACACCCTAAGATTGCCGAAGAGATGCAACAAAAAATTGCTCTTATCAAAAAACCATCGGCACGCCCCACCCCCAACTCCAGAGTCCTGCTGCCCAAAACCAACCTCATTCGCATCAACAGCCGCAACTGCGACAGCGTTTATGTTTATGTAAAGCCCTATTTAGAATCTGAAACCAAGAACAGAAATTTTTCGGAACGCAACGCCCTCCACAAGCTTATCGTGCCAGTCAACACCCAGCATCGGTATCTCACCGACACCACCTTAGTCGCCATACCCCCACTTCCTTACGGAGATTATATCATCCTTGCCTCACCGCTACCTCTTTCCTCTCCATCGTTGAAAAATGTGGAGTTCAACTATTTCCGAGTGTATGTCAGTTCTTTGATGGTGATGCACCATTACGCAGGTCGGCAACTGGAGGTCTATGCGATAGATGCCGACAATGGACAACCCGTGGCAGATGCCACCATCTCAGTGGAAGACAACAACGACAAGATTATCAATATTGGTCAAACCGATGCCAACGGACATGCCATCGTCACCACAAAATACAGCACATTCCGGGTAAGCAAACAAAAAGACAAAACTGGGTGGGAATGGACCGGATGGGAGAAAAAAAGCGAGGATACCCCTACCTATGATGTCCAAAGTTTCCTGGACCGCGCGATTTACCGGCCTGGGCAGACTATCCATTGGAAAGGGATTGTTGTAAAAGAGACTCTTTACGCTTCTGAAATCGTGCCCAACGAGAAGGTGGAGGTGATATTGGCAGATGGCAATAGCCAGAAGATACAATCGGTGACGGTCACCACCAACGAGTTCGGTTCCATAGCGGGTGAGTTCCAGCTGCCGCAGTCCGGATTCTTAGGGAACTTTACGATTGCGTTCAAAGTCAGAGATAAGTATTGTGACTACCGCACTTTCAGGGTGGAAGAGTACAAGCGTCCCACCTTCGAGGTGGTGATGGAGCCGCCGGCGGAGAGCTTCCGTACAGGCGAGCAGGTCA
>CACXCY010000041.1 GCA_902766265.1 uncultured Bacteroidota bacterium | reverse complement strand
CGTAGCGGTAGCACTCTTTCCACTGCTCGCCGATGAAGGCCGACACCAGCAGCAGCAGGGTGCTCTTGGGCTGGTGGAAGTTGGTGATGATGCCGTTGACCACGTGGTAGCGGTAGCCGGGGGCTATCATCAGCTGCGTCTCGCCGTCGAGGATGTCGACCCCATGGCGCTCCATCCACTGCAGCACGTTGCGGTAGGACTGTAGCGCGTCGACGGCCTCACCCTCCAGCTGGTAGGGGTCCCATTGGCAGATGTGCATGGCGTCGAGCCCGGGCTGCCGGCTCAGCTTGACACCAAACCAGTACAGCGACTCCAGCGTGCGCACCGTCGTGGTGCCCACGGCGACGAGGGGACGGCCCTGATGAGCCACAATGTGTTCCAGATTGGCGCGGCTCACCTGTATTTTCTCCACGTGCATCTCATGCTCCCCGATGGTGTCGCTGCTCACGGGCTTGAAGGTGCCGGCACCGACGTGCAGCGTGATGAACTCGGTCGCCACGTCTCTGTTGCGCAGCCGTTCGAAGACCTCGTCGGTAAAGTGCAGACCCGCCGTAGGAGCGGCCACCGAGCCCTCGTGGCGGGCATAGATGGTCTGGTAGCGTTCGTTGTCGCTGCTCACGGCCTCGCGGTTGAGATAAGGCGGCAGCGGGATGACGCCTGCATGTTCGATGATGTCGGCAAAACAGCATCCTCCCGTCCAGTCGAAATCCACCCTCCAAGAGTCACCCACCGGCTCGCGGCGCGTGGCCGTCAGGACGACCTCCGTCCCGTTGACGGTCAGCGTGCGTGACAGCGGCTCTGCCTTCCACTTCTTGTTGTTGCCCACAAAGCAGGTCCATGTGCAATGCGCCCGTTCCTCGAAGGCCGCGGCCACAGGTTGGTGCCAAGGTTCGAGACAGAAGATTTCGATGGTGGAGCCGGTGGGTTTGCGGAAAAAGAGTCGGGCGTGGATGACCTTCGTGTTGTTGAAGACCAGCAGCGTGTCCGAGGGCAGGAAGTCGGCTATATGGGCGAAGGTCGATTCCTGGATAGTTTCACCTTGGCAGACGAGCAGCTTGGACTGGTCGCGCTTCTCAAGCGGAAACTTGGCGATGCGTTCCTCGGGTAGCGGATAATCGTATTCGGCAATGACAATGTCTTTCGGGCTATTCATGCGCTGTCGCTTTGGGCTGGGTGAGCAGGGAGAGAATAACGTACCAGAGGATAGAGAGAACTATGCCGTAGAGACCGAACAGGAGTATGAGCGCCAGACATGAGAGGAGGAAAACAAAGCGTACCTGGTTGTCGCCCCAGGAGAGGTTCTTGAACTTGAGAGCAAAAAGGGGGATTTCGCTGACAAGGGCTATGTCGAGCAGCAACGAGAGTACTGCCAGAATGGGCATCTCTATGTGTGCGGTAGAGATTGAAAAGATGTCGGGCAAGGGGAGGAGTGCTATCTGGGATAGGTCGGGGCGGGAGAATGCGATTCCCAGCGCCGCCCAGATGAGGGCGTTGGCAGGTGTCGGAAGACCGAGAAACGAATGAGTCTGACGGGTGTCGAGGTTGAACTTGGCCAAGCGGTAGGCCGAGAATGCTGGAATGAGCATCGCTGTCCATTTCAGCCAGCAGCAAGGCGTGTATGTGTCAAGCATGGAGAAAAGGATAAAACCGGGTGCCACCCCGGAGGTGACGACGTCGGCCAGCGAATCCAACTCCTTACCTATGGGAGATGACACACGGAGCAGGCGTGCCGTCATGCCGTCGAAAAAATCGAAGATGATGCCGAGTAATATAAAGGTGGCCGCCACGGTGAGATGCCCTCCTGCAGCATACAGGGTGGCTATGGCGCCGCACAATAGGTTACAGAGCGTGATAAGGTTAGGAATCTGTTTCTTCATGTATGATATGAATGTTGGAGCGCTGTGAATAAAGAAAGAATGTAAGGCGCGCCTTACATTCTTTCCTTTAGCTGTTCATAGGGATGGCTGATTAATAGAGCTTGATGACAGTCTTGAAGTCCTCGTCATCCCAATAGGCCCTGAACTCAGTATCGGTAGCGGCTTTCTCTTTGTAGTCGTAGTTCTCGTCGACAGAGCGTTTCAGGTTTTTCAGGCAATTGGCTTTGTCGCCCAGTCGTGCATAGGCCACAGCACGCAAGTAGTGCACATTGGCGTTTTGGTCAAGACAGCAATCCAGAGTGCGGATGCAGTTGCTGGTTTCGTCGTTCATCAACTGGACAAAAGCGAGGTTATAACTGCAAGGTTCGTTCTTAAGCTGTTTCTCGGCAGCTTGGTAGTCGCCCTTCTTGATGTTCAGGATGGGAAGGTTGGTTTCGGCATCGGTACTACCTTGTCGAGCGGCCTCCTCGAAGTAGTATTTAGCAAGGGTGTAGTCCTTTTTGCCTAAGCAGAGCAGACCGGTGTTGTTAAGCACATCAGGGTTGTGGGGGTTGATTTCTCGCGCCACATTGAGGTAGCGTTCAGCTTCATCGTAATCGCCGAGGTAGAATGATACAGCGCCGGCGTTGTTCCATGCAGCCCATTCAGAGCTGTAGTTCTCGGTAGCCCATTTGTAGTATTTCAGCTTGGTTTCGTAGTTGTAGTTGATATAAGCGGCATACATCAGTTCGTCGAAGGTGAGCTTGGAGGGATTAAGCGTGGCTTGTTTGGCCAGCTCTGGGTCGGTCTTACGAGCTTCGGAGTAGTAAAGGGCGATCTGAGCACGACGCAGGTTGGGGAAGATTTCATTGCTCAGAAGAGGATAGGTTTCGGAGAGGTTCTTAATCATCTGTTCGCGTTTGATGAGATTCTGTTGGGTCTCCACCACATTGATGATGGCGTGTTTGTCTTGGAGGTCAGATTCCTCAACCATCAGGACGAAATGTACCCAGTCTTCGCCGGCAGAACGGGAGGTGATGATGATTTGTTTTTCCAGATTGTATTTGTAGTAAGCTATGTCGTTGGCAGGAACTTTGGCGCGTTTTGCCATGATTGTCAATACCTCGTCAAGCACGGCCTTGATCTGGGCGGTGGCTACATCGGTACGATTCTTGGAGACGCCGACATTGATGCTTTCCTCACCTTCAGGAGAAGCCCAACCAGTAACACTAATCTGTTTGGGTAAGCCCTCTTCCAACATGATTCGTTTCAGTTCGTTGAGCTGGTTTTTGGAGTCGAACTTCCGGTTCATCGCAAAATTCCAGTCCAAGACGGACAATCCATTGGGGAAATAGATGTCAGCAGTCTCTACCACGCCTTGCGTTTTGTTGTAGTTGATAGGCGAGATGGATATATTGCCACGCACGTTAAGCATGGATGACAAGTTGTTGACACCATCGGAAATGAGCACTGTGGGGAACTCAACGCCTTTGTGCTGTTTGATGATGTCGCTTGCAAATTTTGCCTCATCATCGGTGGTTCTGGATTTATAGGCCACCGGGGTCAAGGTGACACGGCCCGTCTCCATTCCGTTTTGGAACTTCAGTTCGTCAGTATAGGTAAATCGGCCACCGTTGTCATAGCTGATGGCAATACCTTCGCCGTTCACGTCCTCGCCCTTGAGGGTGATGGGCTCGAGGGGTGTGGAGCCACCTTCCCATGTGAATACGGGCTGAAGATATAGGCACACATTCTTGGCAAAGTACTTCTCGGGTACAGAGCCGACAAACTTGACCACTACATTGTCGTCTTTTGTCTCTACGGGGTTAGGTGTGGCTTGATAGCGGATTTTGTCACTTTTTGTCTTCATCTTTGAAATGCCGTTGCAACCAACGAGCAGCAAAGATGTCATGACCAAGGTAAAAATCGATTTTTTCATGAAATGTAGCGCTTTTTTATGATGAGTACAAGACGCTCATCCTACAATTATAGTATTTAATATATTCACATTTACAAATACATACACTCTTGCCACATGGGAATGTGGTCCGTAAGTGGATGCGGTATTCAAACTGCAAATATACAAATATTTTTCAATATGTTGATTGTGTCGCGTTTTTTTTCAAATTTTGAGACAGGAGGACGCAAAGGGGCAGTACTCGCATTTCTTGTTGGGCTCGTTGTTGATGTGTCGTTGTGGTTCAAAGGTGTTGTTTTGGTCGAAGATATGGGTGAGAATGTCCGTCAGAATGACTTGGAACCGAGAGGACAAGTTATTGTCTATCACAGTAGAACCATCGTATTCGGCAAAGAGTAGGTCGGCATCAAGATCCCGAAGCGGGTATATGCCTGCAACGACAGGTCGGTTATGTGAGTTCTTGCGGTTGTAAAGCCAGGCATAGGTCATTACTTGCAGCCATTTGGAGGTATCTTTCTTTGTTTTGTTGGCTATGGCCTGCAGTACGCTAAAGGAGGATGAACCATTACCGCTATTGTCGTTGTGTGGATCTTCTACGTTCAATATATCATCGGTCATGCTCAGGTCGGAAGAGTCGACTTTGCCTGTCTTGTAATCGATGATGCGTATCGTGCCGTCGGTCATGTCGATACGGTCTGCTATGCCATAAACCTTTACGGTGAGTGTACGGTCTCCTGTTGGGATGTCCAGAGTGTGGGAGAGGTTTCGTTCCACATCAATAATGGTAACCTCTTGGCCATCTTCCAGATGCTGGATTTCTTTCTGGAGAAAGTGTTCAATCTGTGTTTGTGCTACCGATGTCAGAAAATGATTGCGACCTTCGGGGCTGCGCCCTTTCAGGATTTTGTTTTGCAGCACATCTTTCAGGATGTTCTCCACATTGGAGAGGTGTGCTTTCAGGTTGTCAGCAGTAATGGGGTGAGGTTTGTCGAATGGGGTTCCGTCAGCGTTGTGTGAGAATGCATATTCCAACACGCTGTGGACACATGTGCCGACATCACTCTCGTTCATGTCGTCCTCAAGTGTGTCTTTCTGACGGATTCTGAGGATGTCCTCGTAGAGAAACAGGCGAGGACAGGCGATGTATTTGTTGATGCTGGTAGGGGTCAAACCGTGTTCGGCAAGGGCTGCCAGACGGTTGTTGAGCGTTTCGTTGTGTGTTAGTTGTGCGGGTGGCTCTACGGTAGCTTGGACGGATGATGTAGGCGGGATGGACAGGTTCTGTTCCCGAATGGCGATATTGGGATAACGTTTGGCCAGTTCGCTGCGAATCTGTAGGATAAACCGACTGGGTTCGCCCTTGCCCATGCTCTCGCTTTCCGAGTTGTAGAGCAAGTATACATTCTTGGCCCGTTGCAGTAGGCGATAGAAGTGGTAGGCATAAACCGCGTCCTTCTCGGTGTGGGTGGGCATTCCGAAGCCCATCTTTAGATTATAAGGAATTAATGTATTGTCATTTCTTCCGGCAGGAAGTACGCCTTCGTTGGTGGAGAGTAGAATGACTGTGTCGAAGTCCAGGTTACGTGTTTCCAGCATACCGAGCACTTGCAGCCCTTGCAGGGGGTCGCCAATAAAGGTGATGCTGTGGTGTCGTGCTATGCGGGTGTATATTTTCTGCAGCGTCCTCAGGTCGTTGACTATATGGTAT
>CACXCY010000040.1 GCA_902766265.1 uncultured Bacteroidota bacterium | reverse complement strand
CTTGTTTGGCTGGACGAAATACTGTTCTGGATTACGGGCATTGCCTCGCTGATACTGCTGTTCCTTTGGTTCGGCAGCGACCACTATTGCACCAAGGCCAACTGGAACCTGTTGTGGGCTAACCCACTGTTCATCTATTTCGCCATCCGCCTGCGGCGCTCCAACCGATGGGTACTGCTGGCAGGGATGGTCTGCCTGCTCGCCGTGCTGACGGGATTCTGGTGGATTCCCCAGACACTCAACACAGCCGTTTTTCCCATCGCACTCACATTGCTGCTCCGTCTGACCGACAAATTCAGATCACCTTTCCACATTTCCGAAAACAATACAAGTATATAATATGAAAAGAAACATTCTCTTCGCATTTCTCCTGGCAGCCACCGCCACCGCCGGTGCTCAAGACAAGGCGTTGCCATGGTTCCGTGGATGCCACCAGCTGACACAGTACGACAGCACCACTGTATTCATGGAAGAATCCGGTCTCAGTTATGTTGTCAACCACAAGCTCATCAACATCATGGACCGAACCGGCGCCAAGAACAACAGTGTGCTCAAAGTGGACTACGACCCACAGAGCGCCTACGTCGAGATTCGTCAAGTATTGGTGCATCGCACCAACGAGGGTGGCACCGACACCCTGCTACTGACCGACGACAAAGGCAACAAGCTGGCAGGCACAGCACAAGTGTACGACTATGTGGCCCCCGCACGGCTCATCTATTGGTCTGCCAGCCAGAAGATGGTGGAAATAGGGCACCTCGAACCTGGCGACCAAATAGAATATACCACCTTCCGTAAAGGATTCACATACGCTTTGCTGGGCGATGACGACAGCCGCTACATTCCGCCCATGAGGGGACACTTCTACGACATCGTGCCCTTCTGGAGCACCCAGCCCATATTGGAGAAAGTGTACAGTGTCAACGTCCTCACCAGCAAAAACCTGCAATACCGCGTATATAACGGTGAACTGACAGAGAGCCAAAAGGTGGAAGGCGACCGCACCATCTACACATTCTCCAAGAAGGACATCGCCCCGCTCACCAGCGAACCCCGCATGGTGGCACACAACGACGTGGAATGCAAACTGCTGCTCTCCACCAGCCCCAACTGGGAAGCCAAATCAATGTGGTTCTATGGTGTCAACGAGAACTATGGCAGTTTCAAATCCACTCCCGAAGTGACCGCCAAAGTACGCGAACTGCTGCAATCGGCCAAAAGCGAGATGGACAGCATCAGTATTCTCACCCATTGGGTGGCCGACAACATGCGCTATGCCGGCATCTCCATGGGCGAGGGCGAGGGCTTCACACTCCACAACGCCCAGATGAACTTTACCGACCGCTGTGGCGTGTGCAAAGACAAAGCCGGCATGCTTATCACCATGCTTCGTGCGGCTGGATTCAAAGCTTATGCCGCCATGACGATGGCTGGCGAACGCTTCGACCGCATACCTGCCGACCAGTTTAACCACAGCGTCTGTGCCGTGCAACGCCGCAACGGCCAGTTCATGATGCTCGACCCCACCTGGGTACCCAACGTCAGAGAGCTCTGGTCCAGCGCTGAACAACAGCAAGGATACCTCATCGGACTACCCCAAGGTGCCGACTTGATGGAGACCCCCGTTTCGCCTGCCGACAAACACTATGTGCGCATCAACGCCACATCGTCCATCAACAAAAAAGGAACACTCAAGGGCACTATCTCAATCACCGCCGAGGGACAGAGTGACAAAGCCGTGCGTAGCGTGATGAACAGCCGCACCAGCGAGTGGAGCCGCAATCTGGAACTCGAACTGCTCAAGATATCGCCCCGCGCCATTGTAAAAGAGGTCACACACACCGACTACGACCGCTATCTGGACCAGCCCGTGACCATTACCTATACCTATGAGATTCCCGACTATGCCGTCATTGATGGCGACAATCTGATGTTTATACCTTTGAGTGCACGCAACTTCTACCGTCGCGCCATGAGTGAGCTCAACTTCGACGAAAACGTGAAGACACGCAACTACCCCTTCAGCGACCAATGCTCGCGACTGGTTGAGATAAACGAAACTATCACACTCCCTGCCCAATACAGCAAACTCACCTTTGGCAACGGCAAGACAAAAGCCATCCAAGGCGTGGTACACCCCGCCGTCAACTTCGGGTGCGGCTATCAACTGGAGGGCAACACCCTGTCTTTCGGCGAGAGCATCATGTTGAACAAGCGCGTCTACCAAGCCGCCGACTGGCCTCCTTTCTGCCAAACAGTGAAAAACCAGAAATCTTTGGCCACCACACCTGTAGTCCTCAGCAAATAGTCACGACACCACCAAGAACGCAAGATTATGAAAAAGATATTCTCACTCATTACCATCATCTGTCTCGGGCTCACCACCATGGCCCAGAGCGACATCATCTACAAAGGCGGTTCCAGTACCGACCCTGATGCCGAATACCAGCTCATCCGCCGTCACTACACTGTCAACGCCGACGGCAGCAGCGATTTCCGCTTTCGTAAAGAGATAAAAATCATACGCAACCGAGCTCTCACGGCCTACGCCGACAAAGGTGAGAGCTTCATTGTGTGGAACCCCGCCATCGAGAAGCTCACCATCAACGAGTGCTACACCCTGCGCGCCGACGGCAGCAAGGTGGAAATGCCCAAGAACGCCTTTGTAGAGCAACTGCCCTCGGGCTGCACCAACTGCGGACGCTATAACGGCATACGCGAGATGGCCGTGGTGCACACTGGCATGGAGTACGGATGCACCATTGTGCTCGACTATACCATACACCGCAACAGCAACATCATTGCCGACGACTTCGTTGTGGCGCAGGACTGCCCTGTGAAGGAATACGAAATCATAGTTGACCTGCCTGACAAGAACGACACCTCGCTGAACTTCCTTTGGAGCAAGGGTGAAGGGAATTTCCCTTGCAGTGCCACGGAAATCAATGACATCCACGCCAAGCACATCCGCTTCCACAATGTTGGCCAGACCTATATCGACAGCTATCTGCCACCCGCCTCGGAACTCTACCCTACGGTGTCGATTGCCTACAAGAACATCCTCACCCTCGTCTCCTTGCCATCGAATGACACCATTGCCAACGCCGCGCTGCTGTTGGCTTCCTGCTACCATGACGACACCATGAAATACATCAAGGCCATCCGCGACTATGTGGTCGATGCCGTGCATCTCAACAACATCAGCCCCGAACATACGGGCTACACCCACGCCGATGCCCGCACCGTGTGGCGCAGCAACTGCGGCACGGCCCTCGACAAAGCCGTACTGCTGACACAATTGCTCCGTCAAGCCGGCATGACAGCCGATGTGGTGCCCGGCATGCAGCGTTGTGGACAAGGCAGCGAGTCCTTCGCCATCAGTGCTCCCGACCGCAGTATGGTGCAGGTGACGCTGGGCGAGATGAAATACTGGGTGTCGCCACTCCGCAAGGATCCCCTGCGCCTCATCGGTGCGGCTCACGACGCGGTGCGCATGGTGACTATCGACAAGGCCATCGACTGCCAGCCCGAACCTTTGGCTGGCAACTACTATAAGATAGTGCTGCCCAAAGAAGCTGATGCTCTCGACATCGACCCTGCCCAACTGACCAGTGTACGCACCGCACCGCTGCTAACCGGTGCCACCGACGAATCGTACCACTACACCGTCGAGCTGCCCGAAGGCATGCGTATGGTCGGCAAAGCCATCAACATCACCAAGAGCCGCAACGGCATGGGTAGCATGCAGATATCCGTCCTGCAACAAGGCAACACCCTTGACATCACCCGCAAACTGGTGCTGGAAAAGAGCACCGTGAGCGACAGCAAGGACTACAAAGCCCTGCGCGAATGGATGCAGCTCTGGAGCCACCACAAAGAAATCATCATCAAATAGCCGATACCATCACGGCTCTCTCCCAGCCACGGCATCCCTTGCAAGCGGATACCGTGGCTTTGCTTTTAGACAACCCTAAACAACCATCCGTATAGTTTGCTCCGTTTATACGTATAGATTTCTTCATTTATACGTATAGATT